>JAURJO010000051.1 GCA_030832235.1 Verrucomicrobiota bacterium | reverse complement strand
GTGATGTTGTTGGGGCGGATCAGAACGGAGTAGTGGTTGAGGACGTTGGTCACGTTGAGTTGCGTCGACCACTCGATCCTGCCGAAGCGGCGCTGGTAGCCCGCGATCGCATCGAGGAGCGCGGAGGTCGGGCGGTAGAAGAGCGTCCGTGCGGCGGTGGGGCCGTAGCCGGCCGGGTAGTAGTAATAGTCGGCGCGCTTCCACGCCAGGTTCGCGGTGCCGCCGAGGCGCACGCCCTTCAGGGCGCCCTGCGCGAACGTGTGCAGGGCCGTGTAGTTCAGACTCAGCCCGGGATAGCCTGTTGTCCGGTCGCCGCGGCGCGCGACGACGATCTCGGGGATCGGCGTCACGCCGCGGAGCTGGTAGCGCGCGATCGGTTGGCCGGCGGCGCCGGTCCGGATCGCGCCATTGGCCGGATGCACATAGTTGAGGATGGTGCGGCCGTTCGAGGTCTGGAGGAGGCCGGTGACGGGATCCGGGTTGGCGTAGTAGGCGTGACCCGGCGTGCTGAGCGCGTCGATGGTGAGCGGGATGTAGCCGGCGTCGGCGGCGGTCCCGGGCGTGGCGAGAAACGCGGGGCGCACGAAGACGGGAGTGCCGTTGGCGTAGGTCACCTGGCCGGCGGCGTTGGCGTGGAACTGGTCGTTGTAAAGCGCGGCGTAGGTCTGGTTGTTTCCGATGGTGCCCTGCACGAACGCGGCGGAGAGCCGCATGCGCCACGCGGGGGTGGGCGCGGCGGTGAGCGCGACCTGCGCGCCGTGCGACCGGCGCTCGACGGCGACGACGCTGCCGGTCGCCCCGAGGTAGCGGCCGTTGAGGCCCGCGGGGTTGATGCTGTCGCGGAGCTGCGTGGGAATCGCGTAGGGCTCGCGCGAGGACTGGAGCGCGTAGACGGAAATCGAGCCGGAGACACGGGCGTCGTCGCGGCCCAGCTTCACGCCGGCCTCCTCGCCGATCGAGTGCGCGATGGGAGCCGCGTTGCCGAGCGGATCAGCGGGCACGGTGAGGAGGATGGCCGGGAGGTTGTAGGTGTCGGATACGGTGACGAAGGGGCGCAGCCACGACGCGAGGCGGTAGTTCGCGCCGAGCGAGAAGCTGAGATTGTTTCCCTTCGCCTCGATGGCGGGCGTGGCGCTCGAGGGGAACTGGCGGTTCTGCGCGGAAACGTAGCGCATGCCGGCAAGCGTCGCGAGGCGGCCATCGTCCCACTGCGTGTAGTTGACCGCGAACACGCCTCCGCTGACTGCGCGGCTGTGTATGAACAGGTCGGTCGCGGTGACGCCCTGCGGGTTCGACGGCGAGACGAGCCGCGGGTCGGTGAGGTTCATCACCTGGCCGACGTAGTTTTTCCCAAGGTAGGTGATGGTCGGTGTGCCGACGGCGTAGAACGGGTATTTCACCGGGCCGTCCGCGATGGCGAAATACGGGTTGGGGATGAGCAGGCGCGTGCGCACGCCGGCGGCGTTGGTGAGGGCCTTGAAGCTCGCGTCGGCCTCGTAGTAGGCGAAATTCTCGTTGGCGTAGTGGCCGCGCGTGTGGTCCGCGCCGACGATGGTCTGGCTTTGCGCGCGGCCGCGGAAGGGCGCGTGCGTGAGCAGCGCGGAGAAACGAAATGAGCGCGAGCGCGACGGCTGGTTGGACCACGCGGAGCCGCTCGTGCCGCCCGCGCCCACGCTCCACTGGCCGGGGAGCGGGTTGGCGGCCGCGGCGGGGGCGAAGAACGAAATGCCGCTGCCGAAGCCGACGCGGCTGTCCTTGTTCTGGTAGCCGAGCGAGAGTTGCGTGGTGAGCCACGGGCGCCACGCGGTCTCGACGACGGCGCTGCCGAGGCGCGCGGTGGTGAGTTCCTCGCGCAGGTTGCCGGCGAAGGAGTCGACGTTGTTCCAGTCGAGGTGGCCGCCGGCAATCACGCCCGCGCCGCTCGCGCCGGTGGCGCTGCGCTCGAGCTGGTTCGTCGCGAGCAGGTAGCGGAGGTTCTGGTTGTGGCGGCCGTCGGCGGCAACGCTGCCGGCGTTGAGCGTCGCGCCCTGCTGCACGAGCCGGTCGAAGCGCGTGAGCTTGCCGGTGAGGCGCAACGTGGTGCGCAACGGCAGTTGCCACGCGACCTGCGTGTAGACGCCGTGCAGGGGGCCGCCGATGAAGTCGCGGTTGTCGCCGAGCTGCTGGTTGAGCGCGGAGAAGGTGTAGGCCATGCGGCCGCGGCTCGCGCTGTAGTCGAGCTGGGCGAGCGGGTGGCCGTAGCTGTCGATTTGGAACTTGAGCGCGCCGCCCGCGGGCCGTCCGAAGCGCGCCTGGCGCGAGATGACGTTGACCACGCCACCACCGCCGCCGTTACCGTAGAGGAGGGCCTGCGGTCCGTTGATCACCTCGACGCGCTCCGCGCCGAAGTTGCTGTTCAGGCCGGTGCCCGCGGGCGATGGGAGCATGAAGCTGTCCTGCTTCACCACCGCGGCGCCGAGCCCGCGCAACTGCACGCCGGCCGACACGCTGTCGCCGCCGCCGCGGTCGAGCGGCTGGTTCACGGGGATGCCGGCGACGTCGCCTTGCGCCGAGCCCGTGCCGCTGCCGGCGGAGTACGTGCGCAGCATGTTCTCAAGCGTGATGCTGTTGGTGTCCTCCATGAACGTGCTCGTCAGCACATCGGCGGAGATCGGGAGCCGCTCGAGCGCGGCGTTGAAGCTGGTGATCGAGTTGGAGTTGAGGGCGCCGTAGCTTTTCTCGGACGCGGCCTCGACCATGAAGGGCGAGAGCGCAACGATCCCGTCCTTGGCGGGATTGGTCGGCGGCGGCGTGGGCGCGACTTGCGCGGACGAAAGGCCCGCGGCGAACGCCAGGGCAAGCGCGATGGTGCCGGGCTTGGTCATGGTGGAGGAGGGTCAGGGTCCCACGGGCCAGTCGAGGGCGACCTTGGCAGCGAGGAGGCGTGCCCGGAGCCTAGCGTGGTCAATCTTTTGCACGGGCACGCCGGCCTCGAGCGCGAGCACCGCGGCGGTCGCGGCGGACTGGCTCAGCGTCATGAATACCGGCTCCATTCTGATCGAGCCGAACGCCACGTGGCTGGCGGAAAGCGCGAAGGTCGCGAAGAAGTTCTCCGCCTCCGCCGCCTTCGGGACGATGGCGCCGTAAGCGATGGGGTAGGGCTGCGGTACGGGTACGCCGTTGCTGCCCTCGTTCACCGGCCGTCCGTTCACGACGATGCGGCGCACGGCGTGGATATCGATGCCGTAGGCGCCGAGTCCGATGGAGTTCGGCGCGGGGCGGCCGCCACGCAGGTGCGCCTCGATCATCACGAAGTCACCCACCATGCGGCGCGCCTCGCGGACATAGAGCTGATGCGGCCAGCCGCCGTGGTCGGTGAACTCGTCCTTCGTCAGCCCGAAGCGGCCCATCTCCCCGCGCACGGCGGCGGGCACGCGCGGGTCGGTCGCGAGAAAGTGGAAGAATCCGCGCAGATAATCCTCGTGCGCACGCGCGATCTCGGCCCGGCGCGCGGGCGTGGCCTCGGTGTATTCGTCCGCGCCACCGCCGATGAAGTCGGTGGAGATCGGCCAGCGGTTGTTGAAATCGTATTTCCGGTTCTGCAGCGGATCGTACTTGAGGAAACTGCGGAGCGTGAGGGTCTCCCCGGCCGCGAGCCGCGCCTCGATCCAGCGGGCGAGCAACTCGTAGTTTCTCGCGTCGTAGCCGGGTGGCGGCGCGAGGGGGATGCGGTTGGCCGGATCATCGGTGAGGCACACGCGGTAGTTGTAGCTCTGGATGCGCTTGTCGGCCGTGCCGACGGTGCCGGGCGGCTCCTCGCGCAACAGGTACGGCAGCAGGCCGCTCCGTGGATCGCCGCGGACGACGTAGGGATCGATCGCCACCTCGAACTTGCCGGCGCGCGGATTGACGGCGGGAGCCTGGATGCCGTTGGCGGTCTCGCCATACTGCGCATTGGCCTCGCGGCCGAGCGTGTAGGAGATGCCGGCGAGCGGGAGCAAGTCACCCTCGTAGGTGGCGTCGAGGAACATCCTCGCGCGCACGATGAGCCCGCGGTCAGTGACGAGTTCGCGGAGGCGAGCGCCGTCCTTGCGCACGCGAACGACGCGCTGGCCAAAATGCACCGCAACCTTCGCTTCGCGCGCCATTTCGTTGAAAACCGCCTCCGCCACCTTCGGTTCAAAGGCCAGCGACGGCGGCTTTTCGTAGTCGACGCCGCCTTTTTTCGGGCCCGCGCCCCTCGGCGGATCGAACGCCGTGCCCGGCTTCTGCCCGTAGTGCGCGCCGATGCGCTCGTAGACCTC
>JAURJO010000050.1 GCA_030832235.1 Verrucomicrobiota bacterium | reverse complement strand
TCGGTGAGAACCGCGAGGGGCAGCGAGGGCTCCCCCGCTACAGCCGCCTCCTCCATCGCGGGAAGGTGCACGAAGCCCGCGCGTACCCCCGCGCGACGCCGCATGGCATGCATCAGGCCGTAGAAGACGTGGTTGCAGAGGAAAGTTCCTGCCGACTGGGAAACGGCGGCGGAGATACCGCGCGATCGCAGGTGCGCGACCATCGCCTTGATCGGAAGGGTCGACCAATAAGCCGCCGGTCCTCCGCGCACGACCGGGCGGTCGACGGGTTGCCGGCCGGCGTTGTCCGGAATACGGGCGTCATCGATGTTGATCGCGACGCGCTCCGGCGTGATCGCGTCACGTCCCGCCGCGACGCCGAGGCAGAGCACGATCGAGGGACGGTGCCGCGCGAGCAGACGCTCCAATTCGCGACGCGCCGTACCGAATACGCACGGCAGCTCGGCACCCACGACCCGAGCGCCTGCCACTTCACGTTCGTGCCACGCCAGCGCGACCTCGCCCGAGGGATTGCGGCTCGCGCCGCCGAAAGGCTCGAAGCCGGTGAGCAGAACAACTTTAGGTCGCGCCGATCGGGACATGGTCAGAAGCGGTAAACGCAGAGTGCCATGAGCACCACGTTGAAGATCCAGATGGCGGCGGCCATCGGCGCCTGCGCCCGGATCACCGCGTGCCGGTCCGGCAGATTCAGCAGGATCGCCGGGACGAGATTGAAGTTGGCGGCCATCGGCGTGACCAGCGTGCCGCAGTACCCTGAGAGCATACCCAGTGCGCCCATGATCGCGGCATTTCCGCCGTGCTCGCGCACGATGAACGGCACACCGATCCCCAGCGTCACGACGGGAAACGCGGCGAACGCGTTGCCCATCACGATCGTGAAGAGCGCCATCGCCGCGCAGTAAGCCACGACCGCCGCCAGCGGCAGATGCAGTGGCAGGGTGGAGCCGACGGCGTTGGCGACCACCTCACCCACCCCGGCCCGCGCGAAAACACCGCCCAGTGAGGCCAGCAATTGCGGCAAAATGAGCGCCCAGCCCATCGCGTGCACCAAACGTCCGCCCTCCGCGAGGGCGACCGTTGCACCTGCTCCCGTCACACGGGAAGCGACCAGCAGAGCGAATCCACAGGCGAGTCCGAGCGCCACCTGCGTGGCCTGCGCCGGGAAAACCAGACGCACGTCGGCCAAGCTGGCGAAGGGCAGCAGATAACCGCCCGCCAGCACGAGGATCGGAATCAGCACCACCGGCGTGATCAGGCGGTTGCCTAAACGGACCGCTTCGACCGCCCGATCCGTTCCCTTGGCCGCAGCCGCGGCGGGAGGGGTGACCGAACGTGTCCCCGCCAGAACTGCCATCGCCACGACCAGCAGCCCCGCCATCACGGGCGGCAGGTGCTTGCCCGCCACAAAACAGACCGCGAGCAGGGTCCAAAAAAGCGCGGTGGCGATGCGCCGAGGATGCGTGCGGTCCCGGGCCACACCCACCGCCATCGCGCCGAAGCCCAACCCGCCCAGCACGAGGAAAAACTCGAGTCCGAGCAGCGTCATGATCCACCGCCGGAAAGGCGTCGATCCAGCGCGCGGTAACGCCACCAACCAACCGCCAGCACCCACAGCGCCGTCGGCGCCCCCCACCATGCGATCGCCGTCACGTCGGCGGGAACCCCGGCCGCGTCCAGCACGCCCTTGATCAGCAGCACCGGACCTACCGCGACGAAGATGTCGTCGGCGAAGAAATTTCCCAGATTCTCGGACGCGGCGGCGTGGGCGCGGATTCCTGCCGCCTTATCCGGCGAAGGAGATCCAGCCCGCGCCGCGGCGCCCTCCGCCATCGGAGCAACGACGGGACGCACCATCGAGGCATGGTTGCCGATGTTCACCGCCACCGTACTGGCCCCGGCGCGGAGTGCATGGTACGCCAGCAACACCCGCCCCGCGGTCGCCTCGGTGCTGCGCCGGATGAGCGTCGCCACCCGCTCCTGCAAACCGTGGCGTTCCAACAAGCCCACCACGGGAAGCATGAGCAGGACCGGCAGGGTCATGAAGCGGTTGTCGACAAAGGAGGTGCCAAGCAACGCGAGCACTTCCTCCGGCGAAAACCCCGCGGCCAAACCCGTGGCCAAACCCGCCGCCACAACCACCAGCAGCGGATTTAGCCGGAGCTCGAAACCGACTGCGACCATCAGGATTCCGATCAACTTGATCATGACGAGAACGCCTTCACCTCGACCCCCATCCCGGCCAAGGCCTCCCGTAACCGGCGCGCAAAGGCGACCGCCAGGATCCCGTCACCGTGCAGGCACACCGTATCGCCACGGAGCGAGATATCCGCACCCGTAATCGCGCGCACTTTCCCTTCGCGAACGAGACGGGTGACTTGCGCGACCGCCACCGCTTCATCGGCGATCACTGCGCCGGGCAGCGTGCGCGGCGTCAGGGAGCCATCCGCCCGATAGGCGCGATCCGCGAAGACCTCCGCCACCACGCGCAATCCGCCCCGCGCCCGCGAGACCCGCTCCTGCACGCTGGAAGCCGGGACCATGAGCGCCGGCACGCCTGCCTCGATCACCGCCTCATGGACCGCCAGAGCGAGATCTGCGTCGCGCGCGGTCTGATTGTAAAAGGCCCCATGCAGCTTCACGTGTCCGATTGCGGCGCCTTCCTCGATCGCGATCCGCCGAAGCGCTGCCACCTGGTCGCGCACGAGGTCGCGGGCGTCTGCCGGGTTCAGGGTTTGCTCACGGCGACCGAAGTTCGCGCGGTCGGCAAACCCCGGATGCGCACCGATGGCAACCCGGTGACGGCGCGCGAGCCGCACGGTCGCGCGCATCGTCGCCTCATCACCCGCATATGCGCCGCAAGCGATATTGGCCGAGGTGACCAGCGGCATCAGCTCATCATCCGAGCCGGTCCCTTCGCCGAGGTCGCAGTTGAGGTCGATCGTCACGCCCTTCTCTCCTTGAGTCCCTCTCGCAGTAGGGCGAGCCCGCGCTCCCGGGCGGCCAGCCGTTCGCGCGCCTCCGCAAGCGTGATCATTCGAAACCGCATCCGCTCCCCCGGCCGCAACTGGGCCACCACGGGCAAGTCGACAGTCGCGACTTGGCCAAGCTGCGGGTAACCGCCGATCGTCTGCGCATCAGCCAGGAGGACGATCGGGCGACCGTCCGGCGGGACCTGCACGACGCCGGGCGCAACGGGAGCCGAGGCCAAGTTGGCGGCCGCTTCCCCCGGTGGAAGCGGCTCCTCCAACCGCAACCCCATCCGATCCGACTTGGGGGAAACTTTGAACCAGTCCGTCTTCCCGCCGTCAGGCGCGAACCCGTTTCGCGGAATCAATCGCACCTCCGCGTCGGCCGAGTAGCGCGGCAGCAGCCGCGGATCAATGCGCCAGCGTCCGCGCGGCGCTCCGCCATCATGGGGACCCACCGGCAACGCATCTCCGGCCCGGAGCGCGCGGCCGAAGCCACCACCGAAACCCGCCCGCAGGTGGGCACCACGGCCCCCGAGTGTGTTCGGCACATCAATGCCCCCGCTCACCGCGAGAAATCCGCGGCATCCCTTCAGCACCTCGCCGATCCGCAGCGTGGTGCCCGCCGTCACCCGATGAGGAGTCCAACTCGCAAGCCCCGCGAATTCGCCGCCGCCGATCGCGATCCAGACGTCGTGCTCGAATCGCAATTCCGGCCCGGCCAGCGCGAACTCCAGACCGGCTGCATTTTCCGGGTTTCCCACCAGCAGGTTCGCGATTCGCGCCGCCATTTCATCGGTCGATCCCCCTGTCCCCACTCCGATCGAACGCCACCCGACCCGCCCAAGATCCTGCACCGAGCACAGCATCCCCGGACGAAGGATTCGGATGCCGGGATTTCCGCTTGGGGAATCATTCCCCTCCGGTGCCTTCTGTAAGCCCGCCCGCGAAACCGGCACGAAGCGGACGCGATCGCCCGCCTTAAGCAAAGCCGGCTGCTGAATCGACGGATCGAAGAGTCCCAGTGGGGTGCGCCCGATCAGGTTCCATCCGCCCGGCGAAGCACAGGGATAGACGCCGGTCTGCGCGCCACCGATTCCCACGGAACCCGCCGGCACGAGACTCCGCGGGGAAGGCCGCCGCGGACACGCCAGCTCCGGAGGCAGGCCCGCCAGATAGGGAAAGCCCGGGAGAAAGCCTATGGCCTGAACGTGGTATTCACCTTCGCTGTGGCGCCGGATCACCTCGATCTCCGACAGGCCGGTGTGCGCGCACACCTCCCGGAGATCGGGACCCGATTCCCCGCCGTACACCACGGGAATCTCCACCATCGGGGTGGGTTCCAGGGCGTCGGGTTTTTCCGGAGCGGAGCGCTCGGCCGAAAGCCGCTGCTCCACTTCCACTTGAGACGGCACGGCGTCACAGCGGAAGTACAGCGCGAGGCTTGAATACGCGGCCACGACGTCGGTCTGGCCGGAAAAAGGGGCGCGCCGGAGCCGCTCCGCCGCCACCAATGCGGCACGCCCGGAGGCCGCCGATGCCATTTCCCCCCACGAGACCGTGAATGCGCAGTCGCCGAGAGGCTGGACAACCATGACGCCATCTCCGGCGCGGGCCGGGATACCCGCAAAGGAAAAATCTCCGAGTCGTGAATGCTGGAAAACCCCGGGGGAATTCCGGAGGGATTGGTTTGAGTTTTCACGACCCCGCTACGACTTCTTTCCGCTCATGAAAGCGCTCCCCGCCCTCGCCACCGGCCTGACGCTGCTCGTCGCCGCCACCGGATGCCAAAAAGAGGAAATTACCACCTACCGCGTGGCCAAGGAACCGGTCCCCGCCTCGCCGTCGCCGGCGGCAACCCCCGCCGCCGCACCGGCGCCCGCTCCAGCGACTTCAGGAACTACCGGAGCCTCGATGGCCAACACCCCGGTGGCCACCGCCTCTGGCAACGCCTTGGTCTGGACCGCGCCGCCAGGTTGGACCGCGAAAGCAGCCGGCTCGATGCGCAAGGGAAGCTACGCGGTGAAGGGCGATGGCGGCGAAGCCGACATGGCGATCACGGCCTTTCCCGGCGACGTGGGGGGAGACTTGGCAAACCTGAACCGCTGGCGCGGCCAGATCGGCCTACCCGCCGTCGGCCAAGCGGAGTTTGACCGGGAGACCCAGCACCTTGACCGAAACGGGCTGCACATGACGGTGGTCGACATCGTAGGCACGGGAACCACCGCCCAGCGCATCCTCGGCGCCATGGTGCCGCATCAAGGAGCCACCTGGTTCTTCAAGCTCTCCGGGCCCGACGCCCTCGTCGCCCGGGAGAAGAAGGCCTTCCTCGCGTTGCTCGACACGATCAAGCCAGCCGCGCCCGCGAAATGAACGACCTCACCCGCCAGTTCCGGGACTTCTTTGTCTCGCTCAAGCTCACCGTCGTTCTGTTGGTCCTGAGCCTGGTACTCGTCTTTGTGGCCACGCTCGACCAGGTGAACCTCGGCATCTGGGCGGTGCAGGAGAAGTATTTCCGCTCGTTCTTCGTGTTGTGGGACGTGAAGGGGATCCCGGTGCCCGTCTTTCCCGGCGGCTACCTCGTCGGCGGCTTTCTCCTCGTGAATCTGATCGCGGCACACGTGTACCGTTTCAGCCTCACTTGGCGGAAGGCCGGCATCCAGATGACCCACGCCGGCCTGATCCTACTGCTGCTCGGCGAGCTGTTCACCGGCCTGCTCCAGGAGGATTTCAGCATGCGCCTCGAGCAGGGCGTGCCGCGGAGTTACTCCGAGAGCTTCCGCGACAACGAGCTGGTGGTCATCGACACGACCGACCCGAAAAGCGACGAGGTGGTGGCGATCCCGGAGTCGCTGCTCCGTTCCGGCGCCTCGCTCCAGCACCCGCGCCTGCCCTTCCGCCTGCTGGTGAAGGACTACTACGCCAACTCGGCCCTGCAGATGAAATCAGGAGCGGCGGCGGGCGCGCCACAGGCGACGCAGGGTATCGGCATCACGGTGACGGCCGCACCCCAACCCCTCACCTACAAGCAGGACGAACGGAACATCCCGGCGGCCTGGATCGAGGTCGCGGGTGAAGCGGGTCCCATCGGCACCTGGCTCGTCACCACGATCGCCGGCACGCCCAATTCCGCCCCGATCATGCGCGCGCCCCAGGCTTTTCAGCACGCCGGACGCAACTACGTGATCGGCATGCGTTTCAAGCGGTCATACAAGCCGTTCACGCTCACCCTGCAGAAGTTCAGCCACGACAAGTACTCGGGCACCGAGATCCCGAAGAATTTTTCCAGCCGCATCCGGCTCGAGACGCCGGCCGGCAAGGAGGACCGGGAGGTGCTGGTCTACATGAACAACCCTCTGCGCTACGACGGCTTCACCTTTTACCAGGCGAGCTTCGAACCGGGTAACGACAAGGTGACCGTTCTCCAAGTTGTTCGAAATCCCAGCTGGTTGATCCCCTACATCGCCTGTTCCGTCATGACGCTGGGCCTGATCTGGCAATTCTGGATCCACCTTTCCGGCTTCATCGCCAAGCGCGCCCGCCAGCCCCAAGCCGCATGAAACGCTTCCTGCCCATCGCCGCCCTCCTGCTCGCCGTCGCGTACGTGGCCTCCACGCTGCGTCCGCCGGCCAATCCGGGGGCCTTTGACATCAACGCGTTCGGCCGCCTGCCGGTCCTAGTGAACGGGCGACTGAAGCCGCTCGACACCGTTGCCCGCAGCTCCCTTCTCCAATTGCAGGGCCGCCAGACCGTGACCACGCCCGACGGCCGTCGCCTCCAGCCTTCGGAATGGCTGCTCGACGTCGCGTTCCGGCCGAATCTCGCCGACGCTTACCCGCACTTCGAGATCGTGAACCCCGACGTGCTCGCGATCTTCGAGCTCCGCGCCACGGACGGCCAGGGCGAGAAGCGTTTCTCGCTGAAGCAACTCCAGCCGAAGATCGCGGAGTTGCAGCGCCAGACGCGCCTCGCCGACCAGGTGGAGTCCGCCGTGCGCACCCCTTTCCAGCGCGCCGTGATCCAACTCTACGGCAACCTGGTGCATTACCAGCGCCTGCGCCACGCGTTTGTGTCGCCGGAAAGCTCCGACTTTCTTGGCGACCTGCTCAAGCTGCAGGACAACGTGAAGGCGGGCGTGGATGCCGTGCGCGCGCGGCAGGCCGGCCAGCCGCACGACGAGGCCGCCGCCAAGGCGATGACCGAAATCGGTGAGAAATTCGTGATCATGGCGGAGTCGACGACGTTTCACGTCGTTCCGCCCGCGGCCGACAACCCCGACCGCACCGCTTGGCGCTCGGCGGGAGCGGCGCTCCTCGAAACTTTCCGCACGGGATCCGTCAACGCCGCGGCGCTGGCTTACGCGGGCTTCGCGCATGCCTGGCGCAACGAGAAGGCCGAGGAGTTCAACAAGCTCGCCGGACTATTCCGCACCGATCTCGCCAAGCGCTTCGCGCCGCAGTTCGCCAAGGGCGATGTGGAGACGCGCTTCAACGCGGCGCAGCCGTTCTACGCGAGCACCGTGCTCTACGCGCTGGCCTTCTTCCTCGCGATCTTCTCCTGGCTCGCCTGGCCCGTGCCGCTGGCTCGTTCCGCGTTCTGGATCATGACGGTGGCGTGGATCGTCACGACCGCGGGCATCGGCACCCGCATGTGGCTCGAGGGCCGTCCGCCGGTGACAAATCTGTACTCCTCCGCCCTCTTCGTCGGCTGGGGATCAGTCGGGCTCTGCCTCCTCCTCGAGGCCATCTACCGCAACGCCGTGGCCAGCGTGGCGGCGGGAGCGATCGGTTTCACCACCCTTTTGATCGCGCACCACCTTTCCCTGAGCGGAGACACGCTTGAGATGATGCGTGCCGTGCTCGACTCGAACTTCTGGCTCGCGACCCACGTCGTCGTGATCACCGCCGGCTACTCCGCGACATTCCTCGCCGGCTTCCTCGCGATCATCTACATCTTCCGCGGCGTGCTTACCCGGAGCCTGGACGCCGCCACCGCGGACTCCCTGGCCCGGATGGTCTACGGCATCATCTGCTTTGCCACGCTCTTCAGCTTCGTCGGAACCATCCTCGGAGGAATCTGGGCCGACCAATCGTGGGGACGTTTCTGGGGCTGGGACCCCAAGGAGAACGGAGCCCTGCTGATCGTGATTTGGAACGCCCTCATCCTGCACGCGCGCTGGGGCGGAATGATACGCCAGCGCGGCCT
>JAURJO010000410.1 GCA_030832235.1 Verrucomicrobiota bacterium | reverse complement strand
GGACCACGACTGCAGCTCCGGGGCGGTGATATGCCCGGCGTCGTCCCAGAGGAAGTCACCGCCCAGGCTCGGCCAGTAGACCGAAATGACCGCGGTCAACAGCGCGGCGAAGATCCAGCCCCGCGGACCTTGATCAGCTCCAAGCGGCGGGTTCCCCGCGGGAGGCGGCGCGGCGGGGCGTCCGGGCCGGGTCATCAGGGCGCCGAAGGAACCGCGCGCCGTTCGGGGTCGCAAGCGGTTTCAGGACCGGAGGGGCGACTTGGTCGGAAGGGAAAACCATTCCGTTCACCACGGAGACGGAGGGGGACCACCAACTACACCAAAGGCGCTAAAACGGGGTCCACGGAGCGAAACCGTTCAGACGGGATTTCATCGGAAAAATCCGCGGCGGGCGGCCGCGGCCACACCGGAAAGTTTCCCGACCGAACCGCCGACCAGAAAGCGAATGAGGCCGGCGTTCGTGATTTCCAGATTCTCCCTCTGCTCCGTTCCCTCCGTTTGCTCCTGTGAAATCCCTCGGTCTCTCCGTGGCTCCGTGGTGAAACGCGGCCCGGCGCGCTACAGCTCGAGCGATACCGAGAGGATGAACTGCCGCGGGTCGACGATGCGGTAGGTGGCGGCGCGTCCGTCGAAGAAGGCCTGCGTTTTCTGCAGGCCGCCGCCTCCCTCCTGCACGTTCTTCACGTTGAGCTGGAAGTTCGCGCGGATCCGGTCGTTGAAGAACCTCCGGCGGTAGCTCGTGAACAGGTCGACGTAGACCTGCTGCGGCGAATAGATCGGGCGGTTCGGATCGAGCTGCAGGATCTTGTTCTGCGGCAGGGTGAGGTCCATGCCCTGGGTGTAGCCGAGGCCGTAGAAACCGATCGAGCCGCGGCTCTCGTAGCGCAGCGAGCCGCCGACAGTCATGTTCTTGAGTATCCGGTTCTCCGAGACCCCGGCGAGATTGTAGCGGGTGTTGAACTTGGCCGAGTACTTGCGGATCTGGGGGCGGGGACGGCCGATCAGGGCGCGGAACACGGCCATGGGGGCGTCGACGTTCACGGCGAAGTTGTCCGCCGCCGACTGCGTGCCATTGTAGCCCGCCACCGTGCTGAAGGGGGTGCCCTTGATGTACCACCAGAGCAGGTGGCCCGTCGGGCCCACCGGCAGGTTGACCGGGCCGGTGGCGTAGGGGGTGGTGACTCCGCCGATCGTCTGCGCGGTCTGGGTGAAGCGGGGATCCTCGAGGCTCATCCAGACGGGCATGCGGGCCGCGATGAACTGATCCACGGCGGCGCCGGCGGCCGTGTTGAGCGCCTCGGTCTGGGTGACCGACCCGGAGAGCGTCCAATAACGGGTGGTGTTGACGTTGATTTCCACCTCATGGCCGCGCGAGCGCGCGTCGTTGACCGCGGCGTAGGTGCCCGCGGTGGCGATCGCCTGGAGCCCGTTGTACTGGTCGAGCGGCATCTTGATCGCGGAGGCGACCTGGGAGTTGGTGGCGGTGCCGCCGGTGCCCAGGCCGTTCAGCCAAGCGGTGGATTGCGTCCGCAGGTTGTAGGAATCGTTCGCGACGAAGCCCTCGTACCGCAGGATGCGCTGCGCCATGGTGGAGATGTCCCCGTTGCGCAGATCGAGCTGCTTGGTGTCGAAGCGGGTGTAGCGGAGCGAGACCCGGCCATCGAGGACCGTCAGCCACAACCCGAGGTCCTTGCTTTTTCCGCTCTGGTTGGGGAGTTGCTTAAGGAACAAGTCGTAGGCGGGGCCCTGCGCGATGAAGTTGTCGGAGAAGTTGTAGGTAAGGCTGAGGCCGCCGATTGCCTCGGCGAGGACCCGGCTGAGGCCGCTCCGGCCCTCGGTGCGGCCGAGCGCGAGGCCGCGGAACGGGCGGGCCACGAGCGAATTGGTCTTCGTGCTGCCCTCGGCCACGCGCCACGGGCCGACCCACCGGCTGGACGCGGCGAAATCGTAATCGCGCAGATTCGACGTCATGAGCGCGAGCGGCGCGTTGCGGTCATTCACCTGGTCCTTGCGTAGCCCGAAGGTGCCGACCAGCCGGTTGCCGAGAAGGGTGCTCTGCAGCACGCCGCCCTTGGTTTTCACGACCGAGTTCAGGTTGTTGAGCCCGCCGCCCTGGCCCGGCGTGAAGCCCACCGCGGAAACGTCCCGGAACATCGCGTCGGAAGCGGGACCCCAGACGTAGGGCAGCACGGCGCCTTCCGGGAACAAGTTGGGCGCGTACTGGATGCCGGCGCCCGGGGTGCTGCCGACGTAGTACTGTTCGTTGAGCCGGCCGTAATTGCTGGGTGCGATCGCGGTGCCGTTGATGAGGTAACGGGGATCCGTGTTGGACACCGTCTGCAGGGCGAGGAGCGTGTTGGCGTATTTCTGCTGCCACGCCTTGTCGTTGCCCAGCGCGGTGTGGCGGTAGGTCCAGGTGTAGTTCTTCTGGTCCTTGTACTCATAGTAGCCGAGGAGCTGCTGGGTGCCGAGCCACTTGCTCCAGCCCTTGTCCTGCGAGAAATCGAGCCGGTAGACGGCCTGGGCCCGCGCGGTGTCCCAGCGCAGGGGCTTGTTGCGGAAGAACGGCTCGCTGCTCCGCAGGTAGGGGCGGCCGAAGTACGGATTGGGAGTGCCGTCCAGGAAGACCTGGTTCACGTCGACCTGCAGCTGGCCGACGTTGCTGTTCACGCTGGCGGGACCCATGGGCTGGTTTTCCAGACGCTTGGAATCCTCGCGCATGAACGTGGCCTGCGCCGCGAGGGTGTGCTTCGACGTGTTGACGATCACCTGGTCGAGCTGGACCGCGTAGGTGTCGACGTCGTCCCACGCCTTGCCGTTGCCGGCCAGGTTGATCCGCGTCCAGTCGTAGATCGACCGGTCGTTGATCGGCCGGGCGACGGAATTATACAGCGGCTGCTGCGCGGCGGTGTAGGTCTCGGCCGGACCCATCGTGAGCAGGCCGATCCCCGAGGCCGCCGAGGCGAACGGGTCGGTGACCGAGAAATTGTTTCGGGCCGGGGAGGAGGGGTTGCCCGTGTAGCGGGCCATGGTCCAGTAGGACTTCTCGCCCGGAGCGCCGATGAGAAACGGTGAGCGGCTCTCCGCGCCGCCGGTGAAGAAACTCGGGTTCGCGGTGTACGGCGTGGTGGAGCCGGGGACATTGCCGTTCCCGAGGACGGTCCCGTTGGCGAGGGTGACGAGGCGGGTGACCGGGTTCCAACCGGGTTTCCCGGCCCGCAGCCAGTCGGTGTAGTAGTCGCGCGGCGTGGTGTAATTCGGCCGCACGGACGCGTTCCGGTAATTGTACCACGAGGCCGAGAGCGTGGTGCTCTGGAAAGGCCGTACCTTGACTTGGACGCTGAGGCGGCGGGCGTCCTCGCCGGAGGGTTTGCGGATGAAGCCGGTGTGTTGGTTGGCGTAGCTCGCGCGCAAGGCGAGTTGGTCGGTGACTTTGCGGTTCAGATCGAGGGAGGTGCGCCAGCCGCCGTAGCTGTCCCAGCGGAGATCGAGCCGGTTGAAGTTCCGGCTCAGGTTGGCGGTGGCCGGGACCTGGTTCACGGTGCCCGAGGCGTTGCCGAGGCCGAAGATGTTGGCGTTGGGGCCGCGGCTCAGCTCGAGCGAGTCCATCCAAAGCGGGTCCAGCGGTACGCGACCCGAAGTCTGGATGTTGTTGAACGCGATGTTGGCGTTGCCGATGCCGCGGACGCGGTTGGCGTTGTTCGGATTGAGACTTACCTGGTCGACCACCGCGCCGGTCCGGTCGGTGTCGAACTGCGAGTAGGAATTCGTGCCCTCGGTGCTCGCGAGGTAGTCGAACATGTCGTTGATGTTGAGCATCGCGAAGTCCGACATCTGCTCCTTGGTCATCACCGTGATCGACTGGCCGAGGTCCTCGATCTTCGAGTTCAGTCGCGTGCCCGACATGGTGTTCGACTGGAAGTAGCCGTTCGCCTCCGCCGTCACCTGGAACGGGCTGAGTTCCACGATCGACTCGCCCGAGGATGTCTTCGGTCCGGACGTCGCCACTGCTCCAGCGGGGATCGGCGCAGGACGGTTTGCGGCGGCGGCAGGGGTCGGCGCCACTTGAGCGTGGACCGGAGCCAAAATGGCGGCGAACAAGGCGACACAGGCGCCGCGGGCAGCGGACGTGCAGCAGGGGAGGAGTTTCATGGGAATCAGACTAGGGTTCAGGGGAGCGCCGTAAGCGGGCCGGCGGGCAGTATGGCGGTCAAAGCCGGTTGGCGTGGACAGTCAAACGGGCGCCGCGCCGAGGGAACGGAGGTAGGCGCAAGGGGTCGGGCCGAAACCTGCAACGGACCGCAGGCAGCCCGGGGTTCGGGCCCGTAAGCCGCCAGAACAACCGGGCCTCACCTCGGATCGCGCCACCCTGCCGCCTTTGGGCGGTGAGGTCCTCGACTCTCGACTGGTTTGCGTTCGCGAGGTTGACTGATGCGGCAGGTTCGGGCGGATGGGGTCAGGGCGTTCAAGGTTCAAAACGCCCTGATCCCGAACTTTGAACGCACATGATCCCACGGACGCGGCGTCCACCTCCGGTTGCCGACCCGACCGCAATTGATTTTCGGGCGAGGCTCGCAGGTTTCATCCCAACCCCAAACGGACGCCCCATGCTGCAAACGCGACCTTTCGCCCGTGCGGGCATTTTGACTGGGATGTTCCTCGCAGCGGCATCGGCATGCCTCGGCGCTCCCGCGAAACCGAGCCCGAACATCCTTTTTATTCTCACCGACGATCAGGGCTGGCCGTCGCTGAGCTGTTATGGCGGGAAACAAGTGTCGACGCCACACCTCGATCAGCTGGCCGCGGAGGGCGTTCGTTTCACGGACGCCTATGTGATGCCGCAGTGCACCCCGACGCGCGCGGCCCTGCTCACCGGCCAGCACACCGCCCGCAACGGCATGTGGCACGTCATCCCGTGGTATGGCACGCCGTTCGGCCGAATGCGCGAGCCCGCTTACCGCGAGAATCTTTCACGCGACACCTTCACGGTCGCCAAAGGTCTTCGTGACGTCGGCTACGTCACCGGAATGGCCGGGAAGTGGCACCTCACCAACAACGCTGACGGCAACTACACCGGGCTTCGCCCCGAGGCGGGCGCGCACTACGGCTTCGATGTTGTCGCGCCGCCGGGGCCCGGGAGCCAAAATGAAGGCGACAAACACGTGGATTACCTCACGGACCAGGCGATCGAGTTCGCGACGGCCCACCCCGACCGGCCCTGGTTTTTCTACCTCGCGCATCACACGGTCCACGGAAAGGTCTCGGCGCCCGAGAGGCTGGTCTCGAAACACCTGGCCGGCGGCGCCCCGGCCGACGGCCTGCACAACGCCACGTACCTCGCCGCGCTTGAGCATCTCGACAACTCCATCGGCCGTCTGGTCGCCGCCCTCGACCGCCTCGGTCAGCGGGATCGAACCATGGTGGTTTTCCTCTCGGACAACGGAGGCGTGGACATCGCCTACTCGCCGCGGCGCTTCTCCCAAGCCCAAGGGGCCACGCCGCCCACGCCGACCGAACTCACGATCGAGCGCCGCGAGTTCAGCAATGCGCCGCTCCGCATGGGCAAAGGAAGCCATTATGAAGGCGGAATTCGCGTGCCATGCCTCGTCCGCTGGCCCGGCGTGATCGCGCCGGGACTCGTATCCGAAGTTCCGATCCACGTGGTCGATTGGTTGCCGACGCTCCTTGCGGCCGCCGGCGGGCGGGCTCCCGCCCGTCATCCGGTGGATGGCGTCGACCTCGCACCGGTCTTCCGTGGCGGCGCCGCACCGGAACGCGCGCTGTTCTGGTACATGCCGTTCTATGAAGTCCGTTGGGGCGCGACACCCGCGGCGATCGTTCGCGAGGGTGACTGGAAGCTGATCGAATATTTCGGCGATCACTTCGACGCGGCCGGGCGCTACATTCCCGAGCCAAAGCTCGAGCTTTTCAACCTGCGCCACGACCTCGGCGAGCGACACGACCGCTCCGCGCGGGAGCCTTCCCGGGTCCGCGCGCTCCAGCTAAAGCTCCGCGCCTGGCTCGCTTCGATCCCCGCGGAGGTCCCCGGCGCCAATCCTGATTTTGATCCGTCGCGGCAGTTGCTCGAGGTCCGAGCCAAGCCGGAGGCACCCGCATCGCCCCGCGGTCGTTGACCCTGATGGGAGAAGTCGATTCGGGTGCCGTATCGCCGCCGTGAACCTCTCCGCCGAGCGCCCCTCCAAAAAAATCCACCTCCCAAACGCGACGCTCCACATCGTCGTCGAACCTCCCGTCGGTACCGTCCGGTCGGTACGTCCTTTGACTGGATTGAACCTGATTCGGTTTGTGTTGTCGGCAGCTGGACTGGTCCGATGGTGTCTCGATCGGCCGACTCATCACCCCATTCCATGCCCCTCCGCCGCTTCCTGCCAACCATCCTGCTGACCACGATTCCGCTCGCCGCCCAGCCGGGCCCGGCAGCTTCCCCCCCTGGTGCGACGGCCGCCGAATCGGCGGTGTCCCTCTCGCCCTTTGAGGTGCGCACCGACCGCGACACGGGCTACACGGCCACGAACACGCTCGCGGGCTCGCGTCTGAATACTTCCCTCCGTGACACGCCGGCCGCGATCTCCGTTTTCACCAAGGAGTTTCTCGACGACATCGGCGCCATCAACGTCACCGAGGCCCTCGAGTACGGTCTCAACGGCTCGAAGGACGCCTCTGATTACACCGGCAACACCGCCAGTTCCAATGATCTCATTTTTCAGCTGCGCGGCTTCACCGGTGCGTCGCTCGGCCGCAATTATTTCGCGTGGTCGCTCTCGAGCGACAGCTACAACATCGAGCGACTGGATTTCGCGCGCGGCCCGAACTCCATCCTGTTCGGCATCGGCGGTCCGGGCGGCATCATCAACACGTCGACCAAACGGGCGCTCGTCGGCCGCGACACGAACGAGGTGCGCGTTCGCTTCGGCAGCTGGGACGACTATCGCGGAACGATCGACGTGGGTCGGACTCTGGTCAGCGGTAAACTGGCGGCACGGGTGAACCTGCTCTGGCAGGATCGCAAAGGCTGGCGCGAGTTCGACCGCCTTGATCGCACGGGGGCGGCACTTGCGGTCACCTACCGGCCATTCCGCCACACCGAGATCCGCTTGGATTCCGAGTACGGTGACGTGAACCAGGTGGTCTCGCAGCCGTGGCCGGCGCAGGAACGTCTCCAGCCCTGGCTCGACGCGGGGCGTCCCCTTTCACCGACCTTTGGTGCGGTCGCGGCCGGGACCGGCAGCAACACCGCCCGACAGTTCATCTTCGATCCGTTCGGCGGTCTCGGCCCGATCTCCTGGTTCGGCGGCCGTGTTTCCAATGCGGGCGTCACCTCGCCCGCACTCGGAAACAACACCGTCGCCATCACCGACTGGTCGCTGGTTCCGCGCAAAGCTACGCTGAGCGGCCCGGGGTTCACGGGTGATTTCTTCTATCACAACACCGGACTCTTCCTCGAGCAACGGATCGGCGACCTCGCACTTGAGGCGGCGTGGAACCGCCAGAGCGAGCAGCGCGAGCAGTTCCGCCCGCAGGTTTTCAACGATGTCGCGCTTCGCGGCGATCCCAACGCGCGTCTACCGGACGGCCGCCCGAACCCGGGCGCAGGTAAATTTTACACCGATGGCCAGCTTCAGGTGGACTACCGCGACCAGGTGCGCACGGACTGGCGTCTCACCGGCTCCTATGCGCTCGACCTGCGAAAAGATTCCGCGTGGCTCGGCCAGCATTCCCTCGCCGGGCTTTGGTCGCGCCGCGAAAACGTCGGCCGCAACGACGGGCTCAACGAGGTGAATGTGACCCCCGCGGGGGATGCGAATTTCCCGCGCGATCTCACCAACGCGAACAACGGCATCCGCCGCCGCACCTACCTTGATTTCGCGTCCGGCAACGCCGACCTGCGCGGCATGCACGATCCGCGTCGTTTCCCGATCAACAACATCAACGGGGTCACGTCCGGCCTGGTGCGCACGCGCGACGCCACCACCAACGACCTCACGCGCACCGACTCCGAGATGATCGCGACACAGAGCCGCTGGCTCGACGGACGCGTGGTCGTCACCGCGGGTTGGCGCAGGGACAAGCAGTCCGTCTGGGGCAGCACCGCGGACCTCGATGGCAATGGCGACATCAACAATGACCGCGATCCCGTCACCCGTCTCTTTCCGGTTCGTCGCCGCGTCGCCAACGCCACCCGATCCCAGGGCAACACCCGCACCTACGGCCTCGTGCTGAACGTGACCAAGGAGGTCGGGGTGTTCTACAATTCCGCCAACAATTTTGTCCCGCAGTCCGACCGCGACATATTCAATAACCTGCTCGGCAACCGCCGCGGCGAGGGGAAGGACATGGGCGTACGCGTCTCCCTCCTCGACAATCGCATCAGTGGCTCGGTCGCGCGCTACGAAACCGCGGAGGTCAACCGTGCCGTCGGCCGCGACAATGCGTTCATCAACTACATGAATGCCATCTGGCAGGCGCTGAACCGCGTCGATCGCTTCGCCGACACGGCGTCACGTGACGGCCAGGATTCCGAGGGCAAGGGCTGGGAATATGATTTCACCGCCAACCTCACGTCCAACTGGCGGGCTTCGGTGAACTTTGCGCGGACCAGGCAGATCGCCGCGAATATCCAGCCGCGGAACGGAGCCTATGTGGAGCAGAACCGGGCCGAATGGGCGCGGGGTAGCGCGCTCGTGGCTCCGTCCGGATTCGGCCTTCCCTCGAATGCGACGGTCGGCCAGGCCATCACACTCGTTGATGCTCTCTACGCTGGATTCAGGCAGGGTGAGGGACAGAGCCGCCGCCAGTTGAGGCAGGACACCGGCAACCTGTTCACGAGTTACACGATCCGTCGCAATGGCAGCAGCCTCAACGGGCTCACCCTCGGCGGTGGCGTGCAATACCGGGGCGACGCCGTCGTCGGCTACGACACGACGCGGAAAAACGCGCCGATCTACGGCGGGGCCTACACGCTCCTGAACGTAATGACCGCCTATAACCTCCAGACCTTCGGCAAGTATCGCGTACGACTGCAACTCAACGTGGATAATCTTCTGAACGAGGACCGACTCCAGGTCATCGATGCCGATGAGGTTCGCGCCTACCGTTACGTCTTCCAGACCCCGCGCCGGTGGAGCATCACGAGCACGGTGACTTTCTGAGCCCAAAACGTCCGGCCGCGGCTTGGTGACTTCTCCGGTTGTCGTCGCCATGAGCGCGGCGCCGACAGCCGGATACCTGGCGTCAGGGTTTGGCAACCAAGCGAGTCGAGGGAGACTGGAGTTTCGATCCGCTTTGACTGGGCGGATCGCGGCGCCGCCACCCTGGCTAGTTCTTTTCCGGAGTGCTGCGTTTTCCGCCCGAATCCTTGCGCAAAGGTGTGCCCGTACGCCGGTCTATGTCATCCGGCTTGAGCTGTGCGCGGGAGGGGAACGCATCCCCCGTGCGTTCCTGCCACGCTAGAAGTTCGCGCTCCAGTTCCTGGCGCACGGGTGACGAGAAGGGATCGGTGGCGAGGTTGTGTTGGCAGTGGGGATCGCGGGCGGTGTCGAAGAGTTCCTCGGGCGGCCGCGGTTTCAGGAACGTATCGGCGAAGGCGGCTGGAAGTGTTCCGGCTTCGAAGCTGCGGCGCATCTCCTGGTAGAACGGGAGGGGGACGACCTCGCCTGGCGGGGAAGCCGGCAATTCCGGCAACCAATTGCGCACGTAAACGTGGGTTTCGGTGATCACGGCGCGTTCAAACGCCATGTAATTGTGCCAGTTGTGCTCGGCGAAGGCAGCGGTGCGAATCCGTTGCGCGGGATCGCGCAGGATCGGCACGAAGCTGGTGCCGTCGGTTTTCGCCAAGGGACGGGCGTTCGCGAGCTCGAGGATGGTGGGCGCAAGATCAACGGCACTGACGAGTCCGGGTGCAACCGACCCCGCCGGCACGAGCTTGGGGTACCGCACCAGCAGCGGACTCTTTATTCCCGGCAAATTAACGCGGGTCTTGCTGTGCGGATACGCACGGCCGTTGTCGCTGATCACCAGCACCACGGTCTGGTCAAGCACGCCCTGCTCGGAAAGCACGCGCAACAACCGGCCAACGTGTTCGTCGAAGCGCGTGATCTCGTCGTAGTAGTCGGCGAGATCGCTCCGGATCTCGGGAGTGTCCGGCAGATACGGGGGGACCACGACCTTTGCGGGATCATGAGGTTGGGCGTGGGTTCCCTGCCGGTACGGCCGGTGCGGATCAATCGATGCGGCCCAGAGAAGGAAGGGCCGATCGGGCGGGCGCTCCCGAAGCGCGCGCTCCCACATGTCGCCCATCGTCCAAGGGCGTCCCCAGTCGGCTTTTTCCATCCGATCAAACTTCTTCACCACCTCCGGGTGGTTTGTGCCGTGGGATTTGCCGATGAGCATCGTGTGGTAGCCCGTCGCGCGCAGCGGCTCGATGAAGAGTTCGACCGATGGCTTCATGTCGGTGTGGAGATTCATCGCGCCCGTATTGTGCGGGTAGCGTCCGCTGAACATGCTTGAGCGGCTGGGGCTGCAGGAGCTTGCCGTTAACATGAAACGATCGAATCGCATGCCCTCGCGTGCGATTCGTTGCAGGTGCGGGGTGCTGACCGCCGGGTTGCCGTAGGGTGAAGACTCCTCCCAGCCAAGATCGTCGGCGATGCAAACGACGATGTTGGGTCTTACCGCGGGAGCTCCGTGCATCACCGGCGTGAGCAGGCAGACGGCCGCGAGGCTGCCGAGCCGGGTGAGTCGCCGAGACGAGAGGATTCCGTGAAATCGACTCATTGCTTCTTCCTCCCCTTGGGGGCAGCGACCGGCCCGGCGGTGCGGAACGGATTGGCCTTGGGGTCGACGTTGGTGCGCATCGCCCACGCGTTCCACTGGGCCGCGAGAGCACGCACCTGATCCGGTTTGGCGATGGCGAGGTCATGCACCTCGGTGGGATCCTGCTCCAAGTCGTAGAGCTCCCAGGCCTCACCCGCGAGGGAGACGAGTTTCCAGCGGCCGTCGCGAACCGCGCGGCTGCCGTCATGTTCAAAAAAGAGTGGTTGGGTGCGCGGTGCGGCCCGATCGCCGAAGGCGGGTACCAGGCTGATGCCCTCCAGGGGCTTGATCGCCGCGCCGTTACGCTGCGCCGGATAACGGGCCCCGGAGAGCTCGAGAATCGTCGGCATGAAGTCGATCAGGTGCCCCACCTGGTTGCGGAGTTCACCGCGGGCGGGGATTCCGGCCGGCCAGTGCGCAATCATGGGGGTGCGGATTCCACCTTCGTGGCTGAAGTGCTTGTAGCTTCTCCACGGGGTATTGCTGGCGTTAGCCCAAGCGCTGCCGTAGCTGGAGTAGCTGTCGGGTCCGCCGATTTTTTTCAAATCCTCGCCGAGGTGCAGGATGTTTCGCGGACCGCTGCGTTCATCAAAGCCGAGCGGGTCCCACTCCCAGCAGGCCCCGTTGTCGCTGAGGAAGAGGATCAGGGTGTTTTCAAACTCCCCGTGGCGCTTCAGGTCCGCGACCACCCGGCCGACGGCGGTGTCCAGCCGATCAACCATGGCGGCAAACACGGCCATTCTCCTCGCGAGATCGCGGCGCCGATCCTCCGGGAGCGAGTCCCAGGCGGGATTCTCCATGCCCGCGTAGGGCGAGGCGCGAGCGTGTGACTTTGCCGGTACGACGCCGCGGGGCGTGAGTTCCACGTCCCCGGGCACCAACTTGAGTTCTTTCAGGCGGGCCAGACGCTCCTTGCGGATCACATCCCAGCCCTTGGCAAAGTACATCGCCTCATACTTCACGATGTCCGCCTCCGGCGCATGCAGGGGGAAGTGCGGAGCGTTAAAGGCGAGGTAGAGGAAGAACGGATTTCCCGCGCGCCGGGATTCTTCCAGAAAGTCGATCGCGTAGTCGGCGAATACCTCGGTCGAATAAAATGTGCCGGGGGCACCGTTCTGGGGCGAGGCATACGGGCGCGTCTTTCGGCCCTCGGGCCATCGGGTGTAGTAGGGCGACTCGTGCCAGCAGGAGTTGTATCCTCCAAGCATGCCATAGAACTCGTCGAAGCCGCGATCCGTCGGCTTCACATTTGTCTTGGGCTGATAGAGGTGCCATTTCCCCACCATCGAGGTGTGGTATCCGACATCTCGGACCATCTCGGCCAAGGTTACGCTGAAGTTCTGCAACGTGCCGCGGTAGCCGGGGTAATCGGGTCCGCGATCGTTGGTCATGTTGCCGACGGCGGCATCATGGGGATAGAGTCCCGTCAGCAACGAGGCCCGGGACGGGCAACACCGGGCGGTGTTGTAGAACTGCGTGAATCGAAGGCCGCCGGCGGCGAGTCCGTCGAGGGTCGGGGTTTGGATCTCCCCTCCATAGCATCCGAGATCGCTCCACCCGAGATCATCCGCGAGGATGAGCAGGATGTTGGGGCGCGGGGCGGGCCTTGCCGCCAGGAGCGTAATCGGCAGGAGAAACAGAAGGATTTTCATGGCGGGTGGGCGGTGACGCCGGGCGGAGCGTGTCGGGATGGGGCCCGTCGCGGGGCGACGCGCAGGAGTAGGCGTTGGTTTCCTTACGGGGCCCTGAAGATTGG
>JAURJO010000409.1 GCA_030832235.1 Verrucomicrobiota bacterium | reverse complement strand
GGATCATGCCACCGGTGGAATCACGGGTACAGCAGCGCGGTTTTTCTCCGCCGCTCGTATTCGGCGAGCCCCGCGGTCCAGCGGGTTTTGATTTTTTCCAATGGCTCGCCGGCCTTGATGGCGGCGAGGGTGGTGTCGTCGCCGAGCAGACGGCCCATGTCCTCGACGCGGAACTTGTCCGGGTAAAGGCGATGCACAGCGAGCGCCAGTTCGATGCCGATGTCCACTACGGGGCAGGCCTCGCGATCGGTGAGGATCGCGCGCACGCCACCGCATTCGCGGTCCTTGTATTTCAACGAGGAGGCCGGGCCGGGGTAGAACGGCATGGTCGGCGTGAATTTCACCGCCTCGAAGCGCACGCCGGGCAGGCGGCGGGCGTTGAGCTCGGCGGCGAGCCGGGCGCCGTCGATGTAGGGCGCGCCGACTTGCTCGAAGGGTTTCGCGGTGCCGCGACCCATCGAGACCGAGGTGCTCTCGAGCAGGCACAGGCCCGGATAAAGCGTCGCGGCGGTCAGGCTGCGCATGGAGGGGGAGGGGTTCACCCAACCGAGGCCGGCGTCGTCGAGCCACTGGTCGCGCCGCCAGTTCTCGCACCGCACCACCTCGAGTTTGGCGCCGAATTTCCGCTCCTGGTTGAAGAACACCGCCAGCTCCCCGAGCGTCATGCCGTGACGGACGGGCATCGGGTGGAACCCGATGAAACTAGGCGGGCGGGTCATGACCGGGCCCTCGAACCGGGCGGCCGTGATCGGGTTCACGCGGTCGAGCACAATGAGGCGCTTGCCGGCTGCGGCGGCTGCCTCGAGGGCGGCGCCGAGCGTGGCGGAGTAGGTGTAGAAGCGCGCGCCGATATCCTGGATGTCGAAGACCAGAGCATCGATTTCACGCAGCTGCTCCGGTTTCGGGGCGCGGGCGCGGATCACGGCGAGGTCGTAATCGGCGGACGACATGCCCGGGGTGCGCTTCGGGGAATCGCCGTAGAGACTGTAGATCGGAAGCTTGGTCTTCTCATCGACGGTGTCGCCGACGTGGGCGTCGGCGTTGCCGCGGATCCCGTGTTCGGGGCTGAACAGCGCGACGAGCTTCACCTCCTTCGCGCCGTGGAGGAGGTCGATGGTGGCGCGGCCCTGGCGGTCGCGACCACTGTGGTTGGTGATCAGGCCTACCCGCAGCCCGCGCAGCCGCGCAAAGTCTTCCCGCACGAGCACGTCGATGCCGTTGAGCACCGCTTCGCGGTCCCTCCCCATCGCCTCGGCGGCGAGGGTGGCGATCTCGCGGCGGATCGGCGTGGCGTCACCCTTGCCGTCGGGATGCACGCGGTTGCTGAGAAAGAGGATGAAGGTGCGTGCGGCGGGATCGATCCACACGCTGGTGCCGGTCCAGCCCGTGTGCCCGAAGGTCCGGCCGGCGGGCAGCCAGCGGCCACGCGGGCCGGAGTAGCTGGTGTCGATGTCCCAGCCCAAGCCGCGGCGGTTCGAACCGTCGTTCTGCACGCGCGTCATCTCGGCCACGCTGGCGGCGCTGAGCACGCGGACGCCGTCGAGTTCGCCGCCGTTGACCAGCATGCGGCAGAAACGGGCGAGATCGCCGGCGGTCAGGAACAGCCCGGCATGGCCGGCGACGCCGCCCATGCGGCGCGAGGTGGGATCGTGCACCACGCCGTGGATCATGCGTCCGTCCACGCGCTCGGTGGGCGCGATGCGCGATAGTTTTTCCGCCGGCGGAAGGAAGCCGGTGTCGGTCATCCGCAGCGGGCCAAAGACATCCTCGCGGGTGTGGACGTCGAGCGGGCGGCCACCCGCGATCCGCACGATTTCGCCGAGCAGGATGAAGTTGATGTCGCTGTAAACGAAGGCGGCCTCAGGCGGATTCTGCGGTTTCTCGGCGCAAGCGCGCTCGATGGCGGCGGCGACGCCGGTCCACGGCGGGGTGGCGGGGATGCCAGGGCGCAGGCCCGACATGTGGGTGAGAAGGTGGCGTACGGTGATGCCGTCCTTCCCGTGCTGCGCGAAGGCCGGGAGGTGGCGGGCCACCGGATCGTCGAGGCGGAGCTTTCCGCGCTCGACCAATTGCATGACAGCCGTGGTCGTCGCGATGACCTTGGTAAGGGAGGCTGCGTCGTAGATCGTGTTTTCCGCCGTGGCTTCCGGAGCCGGCTCGAGCACTCGATTGCCATAGACCCGGCGGTGAATCTCCCCGGCGCGCTCGATCCAAAGCACGCCGCCGGGGATCTTCCGGTCGGCGATGGCGCGTGCGACGGCCTCGTCGATCGCGGCGAGCTTGGCCTCGTCGAACGCGGCGGCGCGGGCCGGAACCGAAGGAGGAGTGGCTGCGGTTACGCCGGCGACGGTGACGACGAGGGCGAGGGTAGCGATGGCCTTACGGAGGACCGGGGCGGTGGAGGCGAGGGGCGAGCGCATGAGTCGAGGAAACCCGTGAGGTCGGGCGAGTCGAGGATGCTCCGGTGGTATCGCGGCCAGGAGCGGAATCCGTTTGCCCTGCGCGGCTTTTCTCCGGTTCTTTTTTCCCGGCACACCGCCATTCCCAAAATCCCAACCATGAAAATTCGTTCCCTCCTGATCGCCCTTTCCCTGGCTCTGGCCGCCGGTCCCGCCGTGCGCGCCGACGAGACCCCGCTCGGTGAGCGGATGGAGAAGATGGGCGGCGCGTTCCGCGCGTTGCGCCGCCAGATCACCGATGCGTCCAAGAACGCCGACTCGCTCGCGAAGGTCGCGACGATCCGCAAGAACGCCGAGGAGTCGCTCAAGTTCGATCCGGCGCTCGCCAAGGACCAGCCCGCCGACAAACGCCAGAAGTTCATCGCCGACTACCAGGCCGAGATGAAGAAATTCCTGGAGCTTTGCGGCAAACTCGAGGCCGCGCTGAAGGCCAACAACAACGCCGAGGCCGAGAAGCTCTGCGCCGCGATGGGCGACGCCCAGAAGGCCGGCCACAAGCAGTACAAGAAGGACGACAAGAAGAAGAAATGACGCGTCGGTCCCGCGCCTGAACTTCAAGCCGCCGATCTCCGGCGGCTTTTTTGTTCCCCGCCGCCGGCGGGTTACTTCGACGGCGCGTCCCCGGCCGAGGATTTCCGGCCACCGATCAGTCGCAGGAAATCGAAATTACCCCGGACTTTCGCGCTGACCCGGAAGTCGGCTCCGTCGGGGCCGTGGGTGAATTGCACCGCGGTGCCGAGCAGCCAGCGCCCCTTGGAGCCGAAGGTGAATTTCCGCGGGATCACCAGGACCAACCCGGGCCGAACCATCACCACGCCGCCATCACCGCCGCCGTTGGTCATCCAGCTGTATCCCGTCTCGATCGTGTAAGTGACCGGTCCGCGGGCGTGGATGAAACCCGCCGAGAGGTTGGCGCTGTCGCCGGCGAACTCGTTCTTCCGGCGCTCGCCGGCGATGGAAGTGGGTGCGGTGAAGTCGTAGCCTGCTCCCCAGAACACACGCCAATCCGGTCGCTCCGGCAGATCTCGCGAGAAAGTGGCGTACGGAGAAAAATGACGCAGCCCGTCGGTGACGGAGCGGGGCGGGTTGTCCACCGGGCGTTTCAAATCCGCGCCCACGGAGCTTTCCCAAGGTCCCGCCGCCAGCCGGCCGACGCGGTACTTGGTGCCGATGTGCAGCGACGACAGGCCCTTTTTTTCCAGCAGCGGTGATGATTTCAGGCCGTGGGAGAAAAACCAGTCCACCTCGGTCACCGCCTCCCAGCGCTCGGTCAGGCCGTAACGTAGGCCGAGCGCGGTGCGCAGGAAGTCGCTGCGCCGCAGGTCGCCGAGGTGGGGATGCACGATCAGGCGCGCGGAACGCGCCGGCTCGGTGCGGGGCAGCGCGGAGTCAAACACGCCCTCTATCCGTAGATCGTCGTCGGAGACCGTCTGACCCGGCTCGGCCGCACGCATGACCGGAGGCAGTGCCGTGAGGCAGACGAGAGCGATCAGGCGGCGCTGCATGAAATGGTCAGGATGAGCCAACCTTCCCGCGGCGCAAACCTCCTCATGAATCGGCCCTTGAAAGGCCGGGTCGCGGGGGCGTCTCATCACGTTCCCTGCCAACCCCGTTTCCCCATGCTTCGCCGCTTGTTCCCCGTCGCGTTTCTGCTCCTGCCTCTTCTCGTCGCCGCGTTCCGACCGGCCTTCGCCGCGCCGGTTTCCGATCCGCGGCCGAACATCGTGCTGCTGATGGGTGACGATCATGGCTGGGACGAGACCGGCTACAACGGGCATCCCTACCTCAAGACCCCCGTGCTCGATGAGATGGCGCGCACGGGGTTGCGGCTGGATCGTTTCTACTCCGGTGGCTCGAGCTGCTCGCCGACGCGCGGCACGGTGATCACGGGCCGTCACCACAACCGCTACGGTACATTCGCGCCCGGATGGTCGCTGCGGCCCGAGGAGATCAGCATCGCGCGGCTCCTGCGGGAGAGCGGCTACGCGACGGGCCACTTTGGCAAGTGGCACCTTGGTCCGGTGAAGTCCGAGTCACCCACGAACCCCGGCCGCATGGGTTTCGACGAGTGGCTGTCCCACGACAATTTCTTCGAGCTCGATCCATGGCTCTCGCGCAACGGCGGCCCGCCCGAGCGCTTCAAGGGCGAGAGTTCCGAGATCATCGTCGCCGAGGCCCGGCGGTTCATCGACCGCGCGCGGCGCGCGGGCAAACCGTTCTTCGTCGTGATCTGGTACGGCTCGCCGCACGAGCCTTACAGCGGTCTGCCGGCCGACCTCGCGCTTTACGATCGGCTTCCAGAGAATTTCGGCACGCGGAAGGTGAAGCTCACCTCCAACGAGACCGGACGGTCGGTCGAGCGCCTTCAGCGCGAAGTGCTGCGCGAGCGCTTCGCCGAGATCACCGCGATGGACCGTTCCATCGGGGAACTGCGCTCGCATCTGGCCGAGACCGGTGCGCGAGAGAACACGCTGGTGTGGTACTGCGGTGACAACGGCACGCCGCCGGAGGCGGTCGCCACCGTGCCGTTCCGCGCGCAGAAAGGGTCGATCTACGAGGGCGGCATCCGCGTGCCGGGAGTCATCGAATGGCCGGCGCGGATCCGCGCCCCCCGGATCACCGCGGTGAACGCCGTCACGAGCGACATCCTTCCCACGTTGTGCGAGCTCGCGGGGCGGCCGCTCCCGGCGCGTCCGCTCGACGGCATCAGTCTGGTTGGGCTGCTCGAGGGGCGTCTCGAATCGCGTCCGACACCGATCTGTTTCTGGGACGGGCGCGCCCGGGCCGATGCCCGCACACCCTACATCGATCCCGAGCTCCAGAAGGGAACCACGCCACTCGCGAAACTGGGTCCGGAGGGCGCCACGCGGAATTTCCTCAACTACCGCCAGACGGACATCCGGCCGGAGGACTTCGCCGGCTCGCTGGCGATCGTCGACAACCGCTTCAAGCTCGTGGTCGACGGCGCGGCACGCCGCGGCGCGGGCGGAGGCATGGTGAAGGAACTATTCGATCTCCGCGCCGATCCCGCGGAACGCAACGACCTCGCCGCGAAGCATCCCGATGAAGTGGCCCGTCTCTATCGGCAGCTGCGGACTTGGCAGGAGTCGGTCCTCGCGAGCCTGACCGGTGCGGATTACCGGTAGGGTCCCGGTGCGGCTCCGCCGCGCCGGGAGGGAGGAGGGAAAGCGAAAGGGAGTGGAAGGAAACGGGGTGATACGATCGCGGTATGAATCCCCGAGAAGGAAAGTGGCCCACGGAACGCACGGAAAACACGGATGTGGCCGGGCAACCACGAAGAGACACCAAGGGGCACGAATGAACGCGCTCCTCAATGGCTCCGCGGGGGTGCAACCACGGATGGACACGGATCGACACGGATGAGGTGTTTCCGTTGTAGCCGCGGCCGTTCGCCGCGGATTATTCCGGGCGACGT
>JAURJO010000408.1 GCA_030832235.1 Verrucomicrobiota bacterium | reverse complement strand
TCTCGCGCGCGAGCGCGCCAAGAAGGCGTCGCTGCACAACCGCAAGCTGCGCGACTGCCGCCTGCATCTCGGCGACCGCAACCCCCGCGCGGAGGAGAGCACGCTTTTCATCGTCGAGGGCGACTCCGCCGCCGGCTCGCTCACCGCCACGCGCGACGTGCAGACGCAGGCCGTGTTCGCCCTGAAGGGAAAGCCGCTCAATACCTACGGGCTTTCCAAGAAGGTCATCTATGAGAACGAGGAGTTCCACCTGCTGCAGTCCGCGTTGAACATCGAGGAGGGCATGGACGGCCTGCGCTACAACCGGATCGTCATCGCGACCGACGCCGACGTCGACGGCATGCACATCCGGCTGCTGCTGATCTCGTTTTTCCTGCAGTACTTCCCGGATCTCATCCGCAACAGCCATCTGTTCATTCTTGAGACGCCGCTGTTCCGGGTGCGCAACAAGCGCGAGACCATCTATTGCTATTCCGAGGAGGAGAAGCAGGCGGCCATCGCCAAGCTCGGCGCGAGCCACGAGATCACGCGCTTCAAGGGCCTCGGCGAAATTTCGGCGGGTGAGTTCAAGGACTTCATCGGCGAGAACATCCGGCTCGAGCCGGTCACGCTGAACCACCTGCACAACAGCGACGACCTCCTCGGTTTCTTCATGGGCAAGAACACGCCCGAGCGGCAGGACTTCATTATCGGCAACCTCCGCGTCGAGAAGGACCTCGTGGCGGTCTGATTTCCGATGTCCGCCCCCGGGGAGCGCGGCGGACGGTTGGACGCGGCGCGGCGGGTTTTCCACGTCGCGCTCGCGGTGGCCTGCACGCTGGCCGGCGACGGTTGTGCGCTGGCGCCCGTCTCCCGGTTCACGCGTCCTGAATTCGCCGTAGCTGCGGAGTCGCCGCGCGCGATCCGCAACGCGGAGGTTTTCGAGCGGGTTTGGCGGCTCGTTGCGGAGCGTCACCACGATCCGGCGCTGGGCGGCGTCGACTGGACGGCCGCGGGTCGGACCCATGGTCCGGCCGCGGTCGCGGCGGCGGACGACGAGACGCTTTACCGGGAATTGAACGCGATGTTGGAGCCGCTGAAGGACAGCCATACGCGGGCCGTTTCGCCGGCTCGCGCCTCCGAGCGTCGTTCGCGTACGCGGGTGCGCACGGGATTCGCCATGGAGCGGCTCGAGGGGCGCTGGATCGTCAACGAAGTGTTGCCCGCCAGCCCGGCCGAACAGGACGGGATCCGTCCGGGGTGGGTTGTGGTTGCGCGCGACGGTCGGCCGCTTGGGGAAGAAATTGATTTCCGACCGACGGTGGGCGAGGCGGCGGCGTGGGAGTTTCTCGATGAACAGGACCGCACCGTGCGCGTGGCTCCGGTGGCGCGGGAACTCTCGACGGCGCCGCGACGCGAGGAACGCATGCTTCCGGGCGGGATCCCGCTGCTGCGTTTCGACGAGTTCGACGGGCCGGCGCGGCGCTGGCTTTCGGAACGACTCAAGTCCCGGGCTGACGCCCCCGGCGTCGTGATCGACCTGCGTCGGAACTCGGGCGGCGAGACCTTCTCGCTCGGGATCGTGATCGGGGAGTTTTTCCGGCAGGCCGTGGATTGCGGGGTCTTCGTCACACGAGCCGGGACCAGCGCGGTGAAATCCTCCTGGCAATGGGGCTCCGCTCGTTACGCCGGCCGCGTGGTTGTGCTGGTCGACCGCGGTACAGCAAGCGCCGCGGAAATTTTTGCCGCGGTGCTTCAGGATCACGGGCGCGCGACCATCATCGGCCGCCCTACGGCCGGCGCGGTGCTGGCGAGCTGGTTCTACGAGCTAGCCGACGGCGGACAGCTGCAGCTGAGCCGAGAAGATTACCTCGCGCCCAAAGGACGCCGGCTGGAGGGCAGGGGAGTTGAGCCGGATATCGCCGTGCCGCGCACGCTGGCCGATCTCCGCGCCGGCCGTGATCGCGATCTTCAGGAGGCGGTGAGCCTCTTGCGCGGAGCCTCGGAGCGTGCCACGCGCTAAGGATTTTCCTCCTCAAGTTTGGAGTTGTGTCAGGCGGAAGGAGGACGGGAATGAGTCCCAGTTGCGCGGTCATTCTCCGCTCGCGCCCCGTTGCATCAGGATGGGCCGAAAACTGAGCGGACCGCCTCCTTGATTTTTCAGCAGCATGATTACCAACACCCTCCGACTCCTTCGCCTGACCCCCGTAATCGTCGGCGTGTTCCTCGGCCTGATCTCCCACGCCTCCGCGCAGACGCCGGCCACCGGCCGTGTCATCGGACGCATCTTCAACCCCTCCACGGGGGCGTACGTGCGGAACGCCGAGATTCGTCTGCAGGGCACCGAGCGGGTGGCCTACTCCGAGGAAGGAGGCTCCTACCAGCTCGACAACGTGCCCGCTGGCGCGGCGACGCTGCAGGTTTCGTTCTCGGGCTACCGCACCGCCAGCGCGACGGTGAACGTGGGCGCAGGTGGCGTCACGACGCGCGATTTCGAGCTGGTAAGCACGCTCGCCGCGCCTGGCGCCGGCGGTGACGTGGTGAAGCTGGGCCAGTTCGTCGTCTCCACCGAGCGCGAGGGCAACGCGAAGGCGATCATGGAGCAGCGCCGTAACATGAACATCTCCACTTCGGTCGCTTCCGACACCTTCGGTGACATCACCGAGTCCAACGTCGGCGAGTTCCTCAAGTTCCTCCCCGGGGTCGATGTCGAGTACGTCGACGGCATCAGCCGTGGGCCGCGCGTCGGCGGCCTCGACCAGCAGTATGTCGGCGTGACGATGGACGGTGCCAGCGTGGCCAGCGCCGACGCCTATGCGGCGTATGGTTCCACCATCAACGGCACGGCGGGCAGCCAGGCGCGCTCGGTCGGGTTCGAGCAGATGGCCATCACCGCCGTCGAATCCATCGAGGTGAGCCGGACGCTGAGCGCCGACATGGACGCGAACTCCCCCGCCGGTTCGATCAACATGAAGAGCCGGCGTGCGTTTGATCGTCCCGGCCGGCGCATCGACTGGCAGTTCAGCCTCGCCTTCAACACGCCCGATGCCGCCAAGCCGGGCAAGGTTTTCGGCTGGGACGACAATTCCCGCTACCAGTGGCGCCCGAACTGGCAGCTCGATTACGCCGATGTGTTTCGCAACAAGACGCTCGGCATCCGCCTTAGCCTAAGCCAGAGCAGCACTCGTTCCGAGCAGCAGTACGTCACCAACACGTACAACCGCACACCGACCGCGGCCGACCCGCGCCCGATGGTGCTCTCCTCGATCGCGTTCACCGACGGTCCGCGCCTCTCCAGCCGCGCCAACGCCACCGCCACGGTCGATTTCAAGGCCTCGCCCAACCTGGTGCTGTCGCTCACCAGCATGTTCAACGCCTTTGAGAACAGCGCGCACACCAAGAGCCTCACCTTCAGCGCGGCCGCCAACGGCACCGCCGCCGCGACCGGCCGCCAGAACGTGCTTGGCGATGGCATGACGGTCGTCCGCACCAATGGCGCCACCGCCAACACGTCGCGGTTCTTCGCCCACGGCGGCGGCAGCGCCGTCAAGCTCACGAACTCCGTCACGCTGACGCCGAAGTTTGAATACAAGCGCGGCAGCCTGACCATCGACGGCACCGCCAACTACTCCCGTTCAAAGAACGACTACGAGACCTCCAGCCGCGGGACGGTGCGTTCCGAAGTGGTCAACAACCTGCCGGTCGACTTCATCGCCACCCGCTCCGACCCCATGTCGGCCGAATGGACCATCCAACAGACGGGTGGCGCCGACTGGTCGAAGCTCAGCAGTTTCAGCTACCCCCGGATCACGGAGGAAGGACGCTTCGCATTCACGGAAATCTACACCGGTGAGCTGAACGCGAAGTACGTCACGCCGTGGCGACTGCCGTCGTTCTTCAAGATCGGCGGCAAGTGGGCCGAGGAGAACCGGAAGACCGACAACACCACCGTCTGGGAGAACTACGCCTACATCGGGCCCGGCGGTGCCGTGCTCAATCCGAACGGCACCCTCACGCAAACCGGCAACTTCGCCGCGTTCCCGTCGCCTCGTGCGTTCAACACCCAGATGGGCGGCATCCGGGCGCTGACGATCAGCAACCTCCCCGTCATCGCCAACCGCAGCGAACTCTCCCGGCTCTATCGGGAGCATCCGGAATACTTCACCAACATCGCCACCGCGGAGAACTTCTACACGGCCTTCGTCGCCAACAAGCGCGACTTCCGGCAGCACGTGCCGGCCGTTTATGGCATGGGCAACATTCGCGTGGAAAAGCTGCAGCTCCAGGGCGGCCTGCGCTGGGAGCGCACGGATTCGGAGTCGCGGGAGTTCGATCCCCTCACGGCGGCCGAGGTGGCGGCGGCGGGCTATCCCGTTTCGGCGAGCACCCGGCGCGCGACCACGGTGGACGGCATGCGTTACCAGTTCTTCTCCCGCCCGCGGGTTGGCCGCGATGGCACCTACGACAACTTTTTTCCCAGCCTCGGCGCGAAATACTCGCTGCGGCCCAACCTGCACGCGCAGGCCGGCTACAGTCGCGCGATCTCGCGCCCGCCGATCGATTCGCTCGCCGGCGTCTGGAACATCAACGACGTGGCCCTGCTGATCACCGCGCCCAACCCGAACCTGCTGCCGGAAAAGACCGACAACTATGTCGCCCGCCTTGCGTATTATTTCGAGCCCGTGGGCAGCTTGACGGTCCTGGTGCAGCAGACGGAGATCACCAACCAGCGCGTCACCGTCCGGGGCCGGGCCGAGGACTTCGGCTTCACCGATCCCGAGTATGCCAGCTACGAGTTCCAGTCGGTGCTGAACAACAACCTGATGTACCGCTACCGCTCCCTGGAGGTCGGGTACAACCAGCAGCTCTCCTTCCTTCCCGGCGTGCTGCGCAGCGCCAACGTCAACCTCAGCTACACGCGCAACTACGCCAACCAGTACTTCCCCGGCGTGATGCCGCACAAGGCGACGGCCAGCATCGCGTGGAGCTACCGCCGGGTGAGCCTTCGCGTCGGCGCCGTGTGGCAGGACGACACGCCCTTCACGACGCTCTACGGCCGCTACCAGCCGGCCAACCTCAAGGTCGACCTTAGCGGCGGCGTGAAACTGACGGCCCGCACGAGCCTCTTCTTCCAAGGGCGCAATATCTTCAACGACCCGACGCTACTTTACGAAGGCGACCCGTCGCGCAACGTGCCGGCCGCGCTTTACCGGTACGGCAATTACGGCGTGACCTGGAGCCTCGGCATGCGCGGGAACTTCTGATGCTTTTCCGTTCCGGCGGGAATTCGCGGCCCGCCCCGTGAGAGGCGGGCTTCCGGTATACGCACCCCTTGACGCGGCCGATCCGTGCGTGCCAGCGTCCCCTTTTTCACCCCTTTTCCTTCGTCCGAATGTCCAAGAAGAAGCCTTCGAAGCCCGACCAAGCACAGCCGGAATTGCCGCTCGGAAATGGCGACAGCGCCTCGTCCCCCCCGCCGCCCGCGGTGAAGTCGGGACCGCCGGTGGCCGAGAAGGCCGTCGAGCCGGTAGCCGCCGCCGAGACAGTCGCACCCGCGGAACCTCCGCCGCCGCGCCCGCGGGTGGGGAAAGTCCAGGACGAGCCCGCTCCGCTCGCGCGGAGTTACCGGAACTGGTTCCTCGAGTACGCGAGCTACGTCATCCTCGACCGCGCGGTGCCGCACCTCGACGACGGCCTCAAGCCCGTGCAGCGCCGGATCCTGCACACGCTGTGGGACATGGACGACGGGCGATTCCACAAGGTAGCCAACGTCGTCGGCCGCACGATGTCGCTCCACCCGCACGGTGACGCCTCGATCGGCGCCGCGCTCGTGGCGATCGGCCAGAGGGCTTTCTTGATCGAGCCGCAGGGCAACTTCGGCAACTCGCTCACGGGTGACGACGCCGCGGCGCCGCGTTACATCGAGGCGCGTCTCACGGGCTTCGCGAAGGAGGTGCTTTTCAATCCGAAGACCACGACCTGGCAGCTCAGCTATGACGGCCGCGCCCGCGAGCCCGTCACCTTGCCGGCGAAATTCCCGATCGTGCTCTTGGAAGGCGCCGAAGGCATCGCGGTGGGCCTCGCGACGAAGATCCTGCCGCACAATTTCAACGATCTCTGCCGGGCGGCCATCAACCACCTCCAGGGGAAGAATTTCCGTATCTTCCCCGACTTCCCGTCGGGCGGCATCGCCGATTTCTCGGAATACAATGACGGCGAGCGCGGCGGTAAGGTGAAGGTCCGCGCGCGCATCGAGGTGCGCTCCAAGCAGCAGCTCGCCATCACGGAGCTGCCATACGGGATGACGACGGAGTCGCTCATCGAGTCGATTCTCGCCGCCAACGCGAAGGGCAAGATCAAGGTCCGCCACGTCGACGACAACACGGCCGACAAGGTTGAGATCCTCGTTCACCTTCCGCAGGGCGCCGATCCCGAGCAGGTGACGCAGCAGCTCTACGTGTTCACCGGCTGCCAGCAGAACCTTTCGCCGGCGGCGTGCGTGATCGTAACCGACGGGAAGACGGGTGAGGAGCGGCCCGAGTTCCTCGGCGTTCGCGAGATCCTCAAGCGCTCGGTCGACCGCACCAAGGCGCTGCTGAAGCAGGAGCTTGAGATCCGGCTCGGCGAGCTCGAGCAGCAGTGGCATTGGGACTCGCTGGAGCGCATCTTCATCGAGGAGCGCATCTACCGGCGGATCGAGAAGTCGAAGACGTGGGAGAGCGTGCTCGAGGAGATCCGCGAGGGCTTGAAGCCGTTCGTGAAGAACCTGCGCCGCGAGGTGACCGACGACGACATCACCCGGCTCACTGAAATCCGCATCAAGCGTATCTCGGCCTACAACCGGTTCCAGGCCGACGAGCAGATCAAGCGCATCGAGGAGGACATCCGCGAGACCAAGGCCAACCTGCGCAATCTCACCGCGTTCGCCGTCGCCTGGTTCGAGATGCTCCAGGAAAAGTACGGCAAGGGCCTCAAGCGCCGCACGGAGTACGACGAGATCGAGCAGATCAACGCCGCCGAGGTCGTTTCCGTGAACCAGCGCCTCTACGTCAACCGCGAGGACGGCTTCATCGGCCTCAATTGGCGGCAGCACGAGTTTGTCCAGGAGTGCACGATCCTCGACAGCGCGCTCACGATCATGCGCGACGGCTCGCTCAAGGTGTCCAAGGTGGCCGACAAGGTCTTCATGGGCCGCGACATCATCCACTGCGCGGTCTTCCCCAAGGACGGAGACACGAACTTCTACACGATGGTCTACCAGGACAAGGAGTCCGGGAAGGCCTTCGCCAAGCGCTTCCAGATCGGCGGTCTCTCTCGCGACAAGCTCTACCCGCTGGTGAAGAGCGAAGGCTCCAAGGTCATCTACCTCGAGGTCAGCCGCACCGAGAAGGAGATGCCGAAAAAGGTCACGATCTTCATCGACGGCCGCAGCGGCGCGCGCGTGCGCGAACTCGAGTTCGACCTTACGACCCTGCCGGTCAGCAACCGCGCCGCCAAGGGCGTCACGGTGACCAAATGGCAGGTGAAGGAAGTGAAGCGCACCGACCTCGCGCTCAGCTGAAGCCCCCGCCCCGGGCCGGCCCGCTCCCTCCTTCAACTCCCCCGTGCGGATTCCGGCGCCTCCCCGGGTTTGTCACGCACAACGTGACCATCCCGGCGAAAGCGTGACGTCGGCGTCCGCGTTGCGTCAGTCTGATTTCAAATGAGTCCGATCATACCCCGTCTCCTGTTAATCCTGTCCCTCCTGCTGGCTGCGGCCGCCGGTCCGGGCGTTTCCGCGTTCGCGGCCGCCGCCACGGGTGCCGTAGAGGGCCGCGTGCTCAACGCCGCCACCGGGTCCTACCTCGAGCGGGTGCGTCTCACGGTCGACGGCACGACCCTCGAGGCCTTCTCCGACGCCGACGGTAATTACCGCCTGGCCGGGGTACCCGCGGGCAGCGCGACGATCCGGGCGTTCCGCACCGGGCTCGATCCCGTCGCGACCTCCGTCGCGGTTCCCGCGGGCGGCACCGTGCAGCAGCTGATCACCCTCGGCGCGCCGCAATCCGCTCCCGGAACCGGGGTGGTGAGGCTCGATAGTTTTGTCGTGGCCTCCCGCAGCATGGACGGCGCCGCGGTGGCGATCCACGAGCAGCGTTTCGCCTCCGAGATGAAGACGGTGGTCGCGGCCGACGAGTTCGGCCAGGTGGCGGAGGCCAACGTCGCCGAGATGATCAAATTCCTGCCGGGCGTCGCGATCGAGTACGGCGGGGGCAACGCGCGCAACGCGATGATCAACGGCGCCCCGGCCGGCAACGTGCCCGTGACGGTCGGCGGGTTCGACCTGGCGAGCGCGGGAGTCGGCGGCATGGGCCGCGCGGTCGCGCTCGACATGGTCTCGATCAACAACGTCTCGCGCGTCGAAGTCGTGCAGTCGGCCACGCCCGATTCGCCGGGCAACGCGCTTTCGGGTTCGGTAAACATGGTCCCGCGCAGCGCCTTTGAGCGTAGCCGCGCCGAGCTGCAGGGTAGCCTTTTTCTCATGATGCGCGACCGCGAGCGCTCGCTCCGCCGCACGCCGGGGCCGACGCACTCCGCGCGGCCGAAGGTCCATCCGGGCTTCGACTTCGCGTACACGCTGCCGGTGAATCGCCGGTTCGGGTTCTCGATCTCCGCCAACCAGGCGACGCAATACTCGCCCCAGGACTGGGTGGAACTCACGTGGCGCGGCACCACGGGCGCGATCGACGCCAATTACGCGACGACCACGCCGGACCGCCCGTACCTGAGCAATTTCTCGTTCCGCGACGACACCAAGGAGACGGGGCGCACGTCGCTCGGCTTCAGCGCCGATTACCGCGCGTCGGACCGCGACCGGCTGTCGGTCTCCTTCCAAACCACCCGCAACTACATCGATTTCTTCGCGCGCCAGTTCAATTTCAACCTCCAGCGGGTCGTCGCGGGCGACTTCGGACCGACCTTCACGCGCGGAGCAACCGGCGCCACCGGCACCGCCTCTTTCGGCAACATCCAGGTGACCAACAACGCGATCAATCGCGCCAACCGCACGGTGATGCCCACGTTCACGTGGCGGCACGACGGCCCGGTCTGGCGCGCCACAGGTGGCGTGGCGTGGTCGCGCGCGATCAACTCCGACCGCGACACCGATTACGGATTCTTTCAGGGCGCCACGGCGACCCGCGGCCGGCTGCGCATCGCGTTCGACAACGTGGGGTACCTGCGGCCGGGCGACATCACGGTGCGTGACGACAACACCGGTGCCGTGATCGATCCCTACCGGCTCGACAACAAGGCGCTTACCGCCGCCGCCTCAAACCCGCGCGACTGGACCGATGTGCGCCGCAGCGCGTTCCTGAACGCGACCCGTGATTTCGGCGGCGCGGTGCCGCTCACCCTGAAGGCGGGCTTGGACGTGCGGGTCGCGGAGCGCGACGGCCGCGGCGGCACGATCAATTACACGTACGTCGGGGCGGACGGCGTGGCCGCGCCCTCGCCGAACACGCCGGTCGGCAACGACAACTCAGCCGCACCCTTTATCGACGAGGCTTTCTCCACGCGCACGCCGCCGTTCGGGTTCCCGCGCGTCGATTGGTTGAGCGCGGCGAAGATCCAGCGGGCGTACACGACGACGCCGGCGCAATTCACGGTCAACGCCGCCGACACCTACAACAGTTTCACGAATCTCTCGAAGCACGCCGAGGAACGGGTGAGCTCCGCGTATCTGCGGGCCGACGCGTCGTTTCTCGAACGCCGCCTCCGCGTCACCACCGGCCTGCGGGCCGAGCAGACCAACGTCGACGCCGAGGGCCCGCTCAACAACCCCAGCGCGAACAATCGCAAGGGACCCGACGGGCGCCCGATTCCGGGCAGTCTGGTTTTCCCGGCGGGTTCGCTCGACGCGCGGCAGCTGATCCTGGTCGACCGTGGTTTGCGCACGACGAAGGAGTACCTTCGCTGGTTCCCGAGCCTGAACGTGAGCCACTCCCTGCGGGAAAATCTGATCCTGCGTGGCGCCTATTACTGGTCGATCGGCCGGCCGGACTTCAACCAATACGCCAGTGGCGTCACGCTCCCAGACCTCACCGTAACGCCCGACCCGAACAACGCCACGGGGCGCATCACGGTGAACAACGTCGGCATCAAGCCGTGGAAGGCCGAGACGTTCAAATTGCGGCTCGAGCATTACTTCGAGCGCGTCGGGCAGATCTCCATCGGCGGCTTCCGTCGCAACTACACCCATTTCTGGCAGACCCAGCGGGTGGCGCCGACGCCGGAGTTTCTCGAAGGGTATGGCATCGATGCCGCGACCTACGGCGGGTACGAGTTTTTCACGCAGGCGAACCAGCCGGGCACCTACTCGCTCACGGGTGCGGAGTTCGACTACCGGCAGGCGCTGACCTTCCTGCCGGCGTGGGCGCGGGGAGTGCAGGTGTTCGCGAATGCCTCCCTCATCCACGAGTCGGGCGTGGCGCTCGGCAGCACCTCGTTCGCGGGGTTTGTGCCCAAGGTCTTCAACTGGGGGGTGAGTCTCACCCGTCCGGCCTACAACGTGCGCGTGCATTGGAACTTTCGCGGCCGGCAGCGACTGAACGTGGTCGCCAATGCCGGCACCGAGCCCGGAACCTACCGCTACGCGACGGAGCGCCTGTACATCGACGTGCTCGGGGAAGTTCGGCTCAACCGACGCTTCGCGCTCTTCATGAACCTGCGCAACCTGCGGGATGCGACGGAGGACTTCGAGGTCTACGGGCCGAACACGCCGGTCGGCGCGCGCCTGCGCAACCTCACCGACTTCCGGCCGCTCTGGACGTTCGGGATCAAGGGTAACCTGTGACGCGCGGCACCTCCCCGGGTTTGTCACGCACTACGTGACAATGGCCCGGGGCCGGGCGGTGGATTGACAGGGCGGTGCGTTCCGGTGGGGTCGGGGGATGAGCCCCTTGCAGGCGCGCGAGTTCGACGCGCTCGTCATCGCCAATCTGGAACGAGGATTCCGGCGAAACGGTCATACCCCGGTCGCGACCGCGGACCTCGCCGGGGTCGCCGAGCGGTTGCGTGCCTTGCTGGAGGAAAAAGGACTGCCGCGCGTTCCGCCGGAGGGGCGACCGGAGCAAGCCGGGGATTTGCCGACCGAGGAGTGCGTTGCGATGGAGCGTCGCGTGCTTGGTCCGTTGGCGACGGACGAACGCTGGGCGACTCCGGTGCGCCAATTGGTGAAGGCGTGCCTGCAGCCGGAGTTCCGCCGTTGCCGGGATTCCTACCGGGAACGCGAGGCCGACGGTTCATGCCGGAGACAGCAGGCCGGCAAGGCGCGCGGGCGGCTCAGCGGGTCGCCGTGTGTTGATTGCCCGTACTGGCTCGAACTCACCGTCGAGCAGCACGCGCGGGTGGTGCGGGACGGCTGGGCGGGCGATGCCGGAACGTTTGAGTGCGATCCGGAACTCTACCTTCCGTCCGATTTCCGGGCATTGCGGCGGCACGTGCGCGCCTGCGCCTTGGGGTGAGCGGGGTGCCGGTGAACTGCTCCATCACAGCACCTGCCGGCTGATGAGCTCGTCCCAGAGCTCGAGCAGGAGATCCTCCTCGTCGGGGTGGGCGGCGAGTTCGGTGTGGAAAAGCGGCTCGAGCGCCGTCTTCAGATCGTCGCCCTGCTCTCGCGCCCGCGCCGCCCGCGCCGTGGCGGCTCGCTTGAATTCGGAGCGTTCCCATTCCGTTCGCATCGGATGTTCTGACAGACGCGTCAGGCGCCCAAAGGTTTTGCCGCCCGCGCTTCGCCGGCTGGAGGTGAACCACGCGACAAGGCGCCCCGCTTGACCGGCGCAGCCGTGGCTGGGCAGGGTGGGGCATGCCCCGCCGATCACTCCCCCTGCTGCTGGCGGCCGTGACCGCCGGTATTGTCCAAGGCGCCGACCGCAAGCTGACGTCGTTCACGAAGCAGCATCTGGAGAAATTTTATTGGAGCGAAGGTGCGGCGCTCGGTGACCTCAACCGCGACGGTAAGCCCGACGCCGTGTTCGGCCCCTATTGGTGGGAAGGGCCGGACTTCACGCGGCGCCACGAGATTTACGCGCCGACGCGCACCACGACGGTCAAGGACCCCGACGGCAAGGATCGCACGTTTCCCGGTTACGAGGGCGGGTTCGGGCGGAAGAACGCCTACTCGACGGACAACTTCTTCGCGTTCGTCCACGACCTGAACGGCGACGGCTGGAACGACGTCCTCACCTACGGACTGCCGCACACCCCGGCCTACCTCTATCTCAACCCGGCCGGTCGCGCCGGGCATTGGGCGCGCTTCACGGTGCTCGAAGAGGTCGACAACGAGTCGCCGACCTTCACCGATCTCGACGGCGACGGGCGTCCGGAAGTCGTCTGCGTGCACGGCGGCAACTTCGGTTACGCTTCGCCCGATTGGTCCAACCCGACCGCGAAGTGGCGCTTCACGCCGATCTCAGCCGGCGGCGGCTGGCAGCGGTACACGCACGGGCTCGGGGTTGGTGACGTGAACGGAGACGGGCGTCTCGATGTGGTGTTCAAGGACGGTTGGTTCGAACAGCCTGCCTCGCTCGCGGGTAATCCGCCGTGGCGGTTGCACCAGGCGCTCTTCGCGCCGGCGGCCGCGCAGATGCATGTCTACGATGTCAACGGCGACGGCCGGGCCGACATCGTGACCTCGCTCGCCGCGCACGGCTTCGGGTTCGCGTGGCACGAGCAGCTGGCGGAACGCGACGGCAGCGGCTCGCCGGTGTTCAAGGCCCACATTTTCATGAACCAGCGGCCTGAGGATAACCGGCATGGCGTCGTCTTCTCCGAGATCCACGCGGTGGAGCTGGTCGACGTCGACGGTGACGGGTTGAAGGACATCGTCACCGGAAAGTGTTTCTGGGCCCACGGCCCGACCGGCGCACCCGAGACCAACGCACCGGCCGTGCTGTACTGGTTCCGGCTCACACGTGGTTCAGGGGGGCAAGTCGACTGGGTGCCGCACCTGATCGACGACGACTCCGGCGTGGGGCGGCAGGTGGGGCTCGGCGATGTCAACGGCGACGGCAGACCGGACATCATCATCGGCAACAAAAAGGGCGCATTCGTGTTCACCAACACGCGCCGCACGGTGTCGGAAGACGAATGGACCCGTGCGCAGCCTAAGGTGCTTTTTCCCGACGCCGGTCGGAACGCGCTCTCCGTGAAGGACGTCCTCGTGCACACCCAGCGAGCCGCGGATGTGGCGAAAGCCAAGGCCGAGGCCGTGGATAATCCACCGCTTTCTGGCAGCGGTTCGCTGGCTCTCGGGCGAGGCGGCCGGCCGCTGAACCTGGATTTCGAAGCGGGCGACTTGCGGGACTGGAAGGCGGAGGGTGCGGCGTTTGTCCGGCAGCCCGTGTTGGGCGACGCGGTCGTCGCGCGGCGGCCCCCCATGAAGAGTGGGCATGTGGGGCGGCACTGGATCGGGACCTATGAGAACGGACTCGGGGACGGCGCGACGGGTACGCTGACGAGCGAACCGTTCACGGTTTCCGCGCCGTGGGCGGGGTTCCTGCTGGCGGCGGGAGCGTTCGAGACCACGCGGGTGGAGTTGCTCGATGCATCCGGCGGCGAGGTGCTCGTGAAACTTTCCGGCGTCGACGTGCGGCGCCTGGCGCCCGCGACGAAAAACACGGAGACGCTCAGCCCGGTGATCTGGGATCTGCGGGCCTTCGCCGGGCGCGAGGTTCGTCTGCGGTTGGTCGACGAGCAGGCGGGCGGCGCCTGGGGTCATCTCAACTTTGACGACTTCCGTCTCTATACGGAAAAACCTGCGTGGGATGGGGCGCCGGTGGCGGCGGGTCGCTGATTCAGCTTCCGATCACCGGAGGAATGTTCGTGCGTTTCGGGTGACGGCAGCGGGCAGGTCGCGTCGGATCGCGTGGCAGTCCGCAAAAGCGAACCACCCCGTCGCTTCGCGTCGTCCCCTTGGGGCCGCCTCCGTCGCGGTCCCCGGCCGGACCGCCTCCTCCCGCCGCCCGCCCAGCGTCCGAGGTGCCTAGCGCGCCTTCCGCGCCTGCTGATCCGGTGAAAACAGGAATCCTGCGGAACCGGCTAAAGATCCGGCTTGGCCGAGGAGCCGAACCGTCGCTGATGCCTCAGCGCGAAGGTACGGAATCAATTCCCCGCCACCGGAGGGCTAGCCAGCAACGCGAGGCCAAGAGGACGTTGCGAGCTGGCCCTGGCCGCGGTCCCTTCGAAAAATCTCTCGAGCCGCGTTTGCACCGCGGGTCGGTGTCGCGCGAGTCGGCCCCAGCGTAGCACGGCGTCGGCGTACGTGTTGAATTTCACGTTGGGGCCCGCGCGGTCGCCGACGCGGTCGTCGGCCAGCAGCACCAGTCGCAGCAGTGTCGACTCGACCGCTGCCAGGTCGCCGCGGTTGAACACGATGCCGCGCTCGTGGCAGAGAACCAGGAAGTCGACGTTGATCGAGGCATGGGAAATGTCCTCGAACGCCTTGTCCTCGCCGGTGAGTGGCGGCCAGTACCCCCATACCAACGAACCGTCGGGGCCGGCGCGCAGCCGGTTTTTCATGAACCGCGCGAGGCGCTCGATCCGCTCGCGATGGTCCGGCCGTCCGGTGGCGTCGTCGATCGCGATCCACGCGCGGGCGAGCGCGTTCTGCATGTTCAACGGCAGGTGTTTCCCGAGGTAGGGGCAAACCACGTGGCCTTCGCCCGCGCCGGGGCCATCCCGGTATTCGCCTGCGAAAGCCGCGACCGACTCCTCCGCCGCGCGCAACAGACGCGCGGCGTCGGCGCCGAAGCGGTCCTTCAGCGCCGCATCCCGGCCGACCGTGGCGGCGAAACCTGCCATCGGTGCGGCGAGCATCCCGGTGTGCACGGCCCAGGCGAACCGCCGGTCCTTCGAGTATTTCGTCGAACCCCAGGCGGGCATCACGCGACCGCGCACCTCGTCACGCAGGTTCTGCCGGTCGTCGCGGGACGCGAGCACGTGATCGGCGAGTGCCACGACTTGCGCGGCGTGACGCGGATCGCGTCCCGTCTCCAGCATCTCGGCCAGCGCCGCCAGCAGATAGCTTTCGCCCCACGCGAGTGAGCCGCCCTCCGTGGTCACAGGCTTGCGGACAGCCTGTCGCACCGCGGGTTCAACCAACGCGTCAAACTCCGCCTGCCGGGCCGACGGGGCGGCGCGCAGGGGAATGAGCGCGGAGGCCGCGAGCGCGAGTGCCGTGAGCAGGAGCGAATTTTGCGGTGAGAGCGGCCTCATGACGCCTCCGATTTGGATGATCTCCCGAGGAGCGGGCTTGCGTCGCGTGTTCGCGCGGTCCGCTCACCACGTCAACCGGCGGGAGACGCTGTTGCCGGCGACGTCCTGCAGCGTGACCTCAAGCGAGGAGGCGTTGGCGACGCGTGCGAGCGGTACCTCCAGCACGAAAGTCTCCTCGCGGCCGTCGCGCACGCCGTCGAGGGGCTGTTCGACGGTCTCGCGGTGGTTGTTGCTGAAGACAGCCTCCATGCCTTCCAGCAGCGAAAGGCGGTCCCGGCCACGTACGGTCACCACGATCGCGTCCGCGGTGCGCACGGCGGTCGCGTTCAGGATTTCCGGCGGCGAGTGGTCGATCACGAGCTGATCGGTCTCGAAGGTCTGACGCAGCCGGTCCGCGGCGGGACGCGGTGCGGACTCGGCCGAGACAAGGCGGGTGAAATAGATGCCCTCGGGGAGGGCGCGGGTGTCGAATTGCGCGAAGGTTTCGCGGGCGGAGGTCACGAGGTCGATCCATTGCTCGTCGCCTTCGCGGCGGATGGAGAAGGTGTGCAGCAGGTTGTCGCCGTCCGGATCGTTCACCGTCCACAGGATCAGCTGTGTGCCCGGGCTGGGAACGACCGAGCTGTTCAGGAAGGCGTTGCGGCGCCGGTCGTCGTCCTTGGGCGTTTGGAGCAATTGGCTCAAGGAGATGCTGGCCGGCGGCGCGGGCTCCGGCGCGGGGATGATACCGTAGCCGTGAGCCACCGTGCGGTATTCCTGGAGGACAGGCCGTCGGTTTTGCGGCAGCACGAAGAGTGTGGCCCGGTCGACCTCGATCTCCGGCTTTTCCGGCAAGGTCAGCCGAAGCCGGAGGTAGCGCCCGCGCAGGCCGCCGGAGCGCCAGCCTTCGTCGGTTTCTGCGGCGAGGCGCGTCCATGGACCCCATCCTTCAACTTCGTCGCTGCCCGCGCTCGCGCGGATGTCGACCGCCACCTCCGCGGGCGCGAGCCCGCGCAAACGTCCAAAGCGAAGGGCGCCGAACGCCGATGGATGACCCAGGTCGAGGCGGCGTGTCTCGGCCGAGCGATCACCCTTGGCGGCGAAATCCAGCAGCGCGAAACCCGGCGCGTTGTTGCGCAGGACGAGGAAGCGGCCGGCGCCCAGGGTACCGGAGGCGAGGGGAGTGATGTGATTAAGCTGCGCCGAGGCGCTGCCGGGGAAGGTGAGTGCCTGGCGCGACTTCAGGTCGTAGCCGCTGATCTCTCCTTGTTCGCCGCCGGCAAGGATCAGGATGTCGCCGCGACGGGCGATGCGGTAGAACGCGGTGTTGGCGCGGACGGACAAGGTTTCCGCTAATCCCGAGGCTGGGATGCGCATCAGAGCGGCGCGTCCGCCGAATTTATCCGGTAACGCGGCGGGTGGCGGAACTTCGCGTGCGGGAGCGGGGGGCGGGTTGCCGTTGCCGGCAGGGTTGGAGTTGCTCGCACCCGACGTAGGCTGGGGCGCGGGGGCCGGGGCGTTGGAGGGCGTCACTCGAAGGTCGCTGCCCTGCGGGGCGAAAACGACGGTCGCGAAGAGGTCGCCGTTCACGTCGGGCAGTAGATCGGTGATCTCCGCATCCCGGTTCTCATGAAGAATCACCGGCGCTCCGCCTGTCGCGGGATCGGCGGCGGGGGACATCGCCGGGTCGCGGGGGAACGCGTAAATGTTTCCGCGGGGCGAGGAGCCCGCGGCGATGCGACCGTCGGTCATCACGACGATCCGGCGGACGTTGCGGTCGCGGATTTGCCCGAACATCGAGACGCCGCGGTCGGCGAGCGCGTCGCGGTCGGAGACGCGCTGGTCGTTCACCCCGGCGGCCGCGAACTTGGCGAGATCTATGCGGTAGATGCGCCCCGGGTTTCCGGTCGCGACCAACGCGGTTTCGGCGTCGAGTTGGAGGAGGTCGAAAAGGGAGTCGACCGGCAGCAGCGTGCGGGCGACGACCGTGCCGTCGCGCAGGAGATTGAGGGCGCCCTTGGGCGAGGTGCCGGCGAGCACGGAGCCGTCTGATAAACGCAGCACGGCGAACACGTGCGGATCCGACACCCGTCCCAATTCCCGGAACACCGGCGCGGAGACGTCGGCGGATGCCGCGACCTCGAGGATTTTACCCTCTGGACCAGTGCCGACCAGAAAACGATCCGGCGCGCCGCCCGGCGCGAGGCTCCAGAGGAGGTAGGCAGGGGCCGCACCTGGAAAATCGGTGAGGACCGGGCCGGCCACCAGGCGACCATCCGAGCGCGTGGCGA
>JAURJO010000407.1 GCA_030832235.1 Verrucomicrobiota bacterium | reverse complement strand
CATTGACCTTGTGGGGCATGGCCGAGGAACCGACCTGGCCCTGCTGGAACCCCTCGGTGAGGAGCCCGGCCCCCGCCATGAGGCGGAGGGTGGTGGCGCCGCTGGCGGCGGCGGCGCCGAGCTGGTGCAGGGCGGAGACGACCTCGAAGTCGAGGCTGCGGGGGTAGACCTGGCCGACGGCGCCGAGGGAGGCGCGGAAGCCGAGATGCTTGAGCACGCGGGTCTCGAGCCGGTCGACCTTGCCGGAGTCGCCGCCGAGCAGGGTGAGCTGGTCCAATTGCGTGCCGACGGCGCCCTTGAGGCCGCGCACGGGATAGCGCGCGAGCAGTTCCTCGACGCGGGCATAGGCGAGCAGGAGTTCCTGGCCGAACATGGCGAGGCGCTTGCCGAGGGTGGTGGGCTGCGCGGGGACGTTGTGCGTGCGGCCCGTGATCATGAGGTCGCGGTGCGCCTCCGCCTGCCGGGCGAGGGCGAGCAGGGCCGCGGCGGCCTTGAAATGGACCAGCTTGAGGGCGCGGAAGATCTGCAGCTGTTCGACGTTTTCCGTGAGGTCCCGGCTGGTGAGCCCGAGGTGGATGAACTGCCGCTTCGCCAGATCCGAGAATTCCTCGATCCGCGCCTTCACGTCGTGGAGCGTCACGCGCTCGCGCCGCGCGATCGAGGCGAGGTCGATGTTCGACCGCACTTTCTCGTAGTCCCGGATCGCCTCGGCCGGAATCGGCACCCCGAGGTCGCGCTGCGCCTTCATCACCGCGATCCAGAAGTCGCGCTCGAGCGCGACGCGGCCGTGCTGCGACCAGATCTCCCGCAACGCCGGCGAGGCGTAGCGCTCGGCAAGGACGTTCGGGACGGGCGGCGATTCAGGCGCAGGTTTTTCGTTCACGGGCGGAAGCCCGTCCTTCTGCCCCGCCTCCGCCCGATGGCGAACGGAAAAACGGCTCCTAGCCCGTCGCGAGGCAGCGGACGGCCATCTCGCGCAGGACTTCTTCCTGCTCGTCGTGGCGCCGGACGATTCCCTCGAAAGCGGCGATGAACTCGCGCTGGTTATCGATCAGGCGGCGTAACGTCGGCAGCTTCGCACCGCCCGCCAGTTTGCCGACATACCACGGGTTTTGCGTGAATAGGTTGAAGGAGCTTTTCTCGGTAGCACCGGCGAAAAAGGCCCCGTGGGCGCTCGCCGCTCGCGGGAGCCCGTCGAGCCCCCAGGACCCGATCCGTACCTCGCCCGCGTCGATCAACGCGCGCACCTGCAGGAGAATCCGGTTACGGTTCTGCAAGGCGGAGAGTACCGGCCGCGCGTCGCCGCCGGCGAAGAAGTGCCGCCGCAGCGCGGAGAGCGTCCACTTGAGGTCGCCACTGAAGAAAGCCTCGGCCGACTCGAAGAAATCGCCCTCCGCCACATTGGGCGTCAGTTCCTCCACCTGCGCCTCGCCGATCACGGCCGTCGCGGCCGCGGCGCCGTCACCCTGGACGTAGGTCGCGAGCTTGCGCGTCTCCTCGACGATCAGACGTGAGTTGGCGCCCACGCGGGCGAGCAGCAGCTCCACGGCACCGGGCCCGAACGAGACCCCGAGGGAGCGCGCCTCGGCGAGCGCCACGCCCGCCAGCGCCTCGCCACCCCCGTCACTGTCGCCGCCCACGAGTTCGAAATCGGCGTTTTTTTCACACCACTTGGGAAACGACCGCCTGCGATCGACCGGCGCCGCCGTCACCAGCACCGCCGTCTCCTCCGGGTTCACCGCGTCTAGAATCGCCTGCAGGTCCTCCACGAGGCGCAGCGTGCTCTCGGCCCGGCCCGTCACGGTGTCGGCCAGGAAATTGACGTCCTTCAGCCACACCAACCGCTTACCGCCGAACATCGGCACCGTGTTCACCGCGTCGCGGAAGCGATTCACCGCCGACTCCACCTCGGAGACATTGGCGGCGAACCCGTTGACCTCCTCGCGCGAGAACTCGTCGGGCACCTCGGCGGCCAACGCGGCGTGACGTTCGCGGCCGAGGCGGCCGACGAGGAAGTCGTCGGACCCGCAGATGAACGTGAACTTCCTCGCGGACGGCATTGGACGGCAATGGGAACGGCCGGCGGGCGGATGCGACGAGAAAAATCCTCGGCCAACATCGTCACTGGAAGGCTCCCACGCGGATTCCAAACCCGCCGGTGGGGTTGACCCGCGTCGGCGCCGTGATCACTGGTGGGACCTGCGCCGCCCGGAAAACCCCGGTCGGAAGGGGCCGGCTCCGCCGGCCGCGGGCAATCGAACCGAAATCTAGCATGTCCCTCCGCTCCCTCTGGAACGGCGCCCTCGCCCGGCGCCACGGTGGCGTCGTCCTCTTCCTCGCCTTGTTCCTCGCGGTGGCGACCGCCATGCGCGTCGTGCTGCTGGTGAAGGCGGCCGACGCGGTGACATTCGACGCCGCGCTCGTCGCGGCCTTCGCGTGGGGCGTGCTCTTCGATCTCGGCGCGGCCGTGATCTGCGCCGCCCCGCTCGCGCTGATCCTCGCTGCCGTTCCCGCCCGCCTGCTCGCGGGACGCGCCGGAAGCTGGACGGCCACCGCCGGCTGCGCGGCGCTTTGCTACGCGCTCTTTTTCAATTCCGTCGCCGAGTGGCTGTTCTGGGACGAGTTCAGCGCGCGCTTCAACTTCATCGCCGTCGACTACCTCGTCTACACAAAGGAAGTCCTCGGCAACATCCAGGAAAGCTACCCGATGCCATGGATCATCGGCGGCACGCTCGCCGCGGCGCTCGCCGCCGGATTCGCGCTCGCCCGATGGGCCCCGATGCGGCGCTGGCTGACCGGCCCCGCCGAGCCGGCGGGCCGGCGATTCCGCGCGGTCGCCGCTTGGACCGCCGCCGCGAGCCTCACCGGGGTCGCGCTCGATTCGGAGCACCTGCCGAACTTCGCCGACAACTACCACCGCGAGCTGGCGAAGAACGGCGTGTGGTCGCTCTTCGCCGCGTTCCGGAACAACCAGCTGGATTACGAGCAGTTCTATCCGACCCTGCCCGTCGATGAGGCCTTCCGGCGCGTCCGCGCCGAGCTGGCGGTCGACGGCTCCGAGGCCTTGGGCGCCGATCCGCGCGACACCCTGCGGTTCGTCCGCGCCCCCGGCCCGGGACCCGAGCTGCGCCCCAACGTGATCCAGATCACCGTGGAGAGCCTGAGCGCGGATTTCCTCGGGACCTTCAACCGCGTCTCGCGGCTCACGCCGAATCTCGAGGACATCGCGCGGCGCAGCCTCCTGTTCGAGCAGCTCTACGCGACCGGCACGCGCACCGACCGCGGCATGGAGGCGCTCACGCTGGCGCTGCCGCCGACGCCCGGCCGCTCGCTGATCAAGCGGCCGCGCAACGAGAACCTGTTCACGCTCGGCTCGGTCTTCCGCAGCCGCGGGTACGACACCGCGT
>JAURJO010000406.1 GCA_030832235.1 Verrucomicrobiota bacterium | reverse complement strand
GTTCGATCAGAACGCCACCGGGGAAGTGCGCGTACGCGTCGACAATTACACCGGCGCCAGCACGCCCGTGATCTACGCGCGCTCGCTCGTGACGCTCGGCGGCGGCGCGGCGGCCGGCACCTCGATCGAGAAATGGATCAAAGTTTCCCTCACCCGAACCTCCAAGTTCGCCAACGGGCTGGTGGCGAAGGACACGATCACCTTTTCCGGAAGCAACGCCACCGTCGACAGCTGGGAGTCAGGCTATCCCACCACCGACACCAAGTACTCCGCCGCGGTGAAGCGCGACAGAGGCAGCGTCGGCAGTGTCTCTGTCTCCGTGAGCGCCGTCGCCGTGCAGAACGCCGATATCTTCGGTTACGCCGCCACCGGCGGCTCGCTGCCGACGGTCGGCCCGAACGGCCGCGTCGGGACGTTCACCACCGCGCTGGGAACCATGGATCCCTCGCGCGTTTCCACCGACTTCTCGGCGAACTTCGATCCCGTGGCGCAACCCACCGGCGGCACCTGGGTGGGGGCCATCGGCTCGACGACCCTGGGCACCACTGGTGCCGCCACGACCTACAGCGGATCCGCCATCTCTCTGAGCGGCGCCGCGACCAACAAGCTCGTGATCCGGGGCGACGTCACCCTTTACCTGACGGCCGCCGCCGGCACCTCGGCAATCAGTGTTGGCGGGAGTGCCAGTATCGAGATCGGCTCCGGCGCATCGCTCATCATCTACACGGCCGGGGACGTCAGCCTCGCCGGCAACGGCGTGCTTTCGGGCGGATCCACGGAATCCACGGCGAACAGTCCAACCAAGTTCCAGCTCTGGGGCACCAGCACCAGCGCCACGAAGCAGTCCATCGGGGTCGTTGGCAACGGCGTGCTCTCCGGGGTCATTTACGCCCCGAACGCCTCCGTGAAACTGAACGGCAGGGGAAGCATGATGGGCTCCGTCGTCGCCAATGACATCACCGTCACCGGAAATGCCGACTTTCACTACGACGAGTCTCTCGTGAACTTCTCCAGCGGCAACCCCTTCCGCGTGAGCGAGTGGAACGAGATCACCTCCGCGGCTGACCGCGCGGCACTCAGCGCTTCGATGACGTGGTAAGCGTCCGGGCAGCCCCCGCCAACGGGTGCGCAAGGTAAGCCAAGCGGCGCGGAGCGGTCATCCGTCGCAACATGGCAGGGTCGGCACGTGCAGTCGGACTTGATCGCAGCCCTCGCCACCCGACGACCGGGCATCCGGGACCGCTGGGAGGCTTTGCTCCGTGCGGACCGGGCCTGCAGCCCCCTCGCCGACTCCGATGCCCTCGTCCAGCTCATCGACTGGACCCTCACCGAATTCGAACGAACCGTGCGCGGCCTGCCAACGCGCCGGCGCGCTCTGCGCCCGCCCGGCCGGTACGACCTCGACTGTCCCTGCGGCCAGACCCCGCTCCTGGTCTACTTCGCCGCCGGCGAGCAGGCTCTGCAGGAGTCACTCGTCCTCGCCCAGGCCGACCGGCCCGGGCTGAACGCGCTCCAGTGCGACGCGGAGCTCCAAGAGCTCAACCTCACTCTACGCCACATCGCGCGCCGCGAGATCAGCTCCTTCTGCGCGCTCTGCCAGCTCCGAGGTCGTGATTGTCCGGGCGAAGCCGTCCTTGCCGCGACCGCCGGGTAAGCGCGGGCGGTAACGCGCCGCCATCCCGTGCCACCTGGCACACATGGGAAAGACGCGCCAAAGCGCGCCCATCGCTCCGTGTCCTCGGTTTGGTTCTCCGTGGACTCCGTGTCCACGGCTTGGCTGAAGCCGGAAGCTGAAAACTCAGAACAGCCCGTTGGCGACCACGCCGACCGCCGTGAGCGGGCCGCTGTCGCCCATGCCATCAAGGGCCCGGTCGGCCTTGCGCAGCAGCGAGCGCATGTCGCGCAGCAGGCTGTCGTCGCCGAGCAGTTTCCCGAGCGTGCCCTCGCCGCGGGAGATCTTGTCCGAGACCGAACGAAGGCTCGCCAGCGAGGCCTTGAGGTCGTCCCCGGCCTTTTGGTCGAAGACGAGCGTGCCGAGCGTGCCGCGGCCGGATTTGACCTCGTCGACGAGTGTCTGCGCGCTGGTAAGGAAGTTCTTCGCCTGGGTGGCACCACTCCGCAGGTCGGCCACGCCGGCGACCAGCTCGTCGTGGAGTTTGGGATCGTTGATCAGGCGCCCGAGCGTGCCCTCGCCACGATTAACCTTGTCGGTGATGAGCTGAAGGTTGGCCGTGGTGCGGCTGAGGTTCTCCCGGTTGTCGGTGACCAGCTGGTCAAGGCGCTTCATCAGGCCGGGCGAATTCGCGTCGCCCGCGAAGGCGCCGTTGATGCCCTGCAAAGCGTCCTCGAGCTTTTTCCCTAGTTCGCCGATCTGCGCCATGACTTCGTTCATGTCAGGGGTCTTGCGGGTGCGGATCTCGGCGCCCGGCTTGAGCATGCCCGCGCGGTCCGAGCCGAGGTCGATGCTCACGTAGGCGGTGCCGATGAGGCCGTTGGTGATGATCACGGCATAGGCGTCGTCCTTGATCAGCTGGTGGCTGTCGATGCGCAGAAGGGCCTCGGCGCGGCGTCCTGCGAGCTGGGTGCCGGCAACCTCGCCGATCTTCACTCCGGCCATGCGGACGTCGTCCCCTTCCTTGAGCTCCTTGAGCGTGTCGAAACCGGCCACGATCTGATAGCCCTTGTCGCGAAGGATCTTTCCCCCGCTGAGCGTCTCGAAGGTCACCCAGATGAGGGCCATCCCGAGTAGGAAGAAAAGCCCGACACGGGCGGTCTGCTGTGCGTTTTGCATGGGAGTTCTCCTTGGATCGAAAAGGTTTGCCGCGCGGCTCAGCCGGCGAGCTGGCGGAAACGCGGGTTCCGCAGGTCGATGACAGGGTTGAGGAAATCGGCGACGCGGGGATCCGTCGGGGCGCGCAGATCCGCCGGCGGGCCGAGCGAGACGAGGCGACCGCCCATGAGGATGCCGACGCGGTCGGCGATCCCGAGCGCGAGGTCGCGGTCGTGGGAGACGACGATGGACGTCACATGATAC
>JAURJO010000405.1 GCA_030832235.1 Verrucomicrobiota bacterium | reverse complement strand
GGCGACGTCCACATCGGCACCGCCCTCAACAAATCGCTGAAGGATTTCGTCAACCGGTATAAGTCGATGCGGGGCTACCGAACCCCGTACGTTCCGGGCTGGGACTGCCACGGGCTGCCCATCGAGCAGAAGGTCTCGCGCGAGCTGCAGGAAAAAAAGATTTCCCTCGGTACCGCCGAACTGCGCGCGCGGTGCGACGAGTTCTCCGAGGGCTGGATCGGGCGCCAGACGGCGCAGTTCCAGCGGCTCGGCGTGCTGGCCGACTGGGCGGCGGGCTACCGGACGAAGGATCCGGCCTTCGAAGCGGACATCCTGCGCACATTCGCGGCCTTCGTGGAGCAGGGCCTCGTCTACCGCAGCAAAAAGCCGGTCTACTGGAGCATCCCGTTCGAGACCGCGCTCGCCGAGGCGGAGATCGAGTACAAGGAGCACGTCTCACCTTCAATCTGGGTGCGCTTCCCCGTGCCGGAGGACGAGATCTCGCGCCTCGCCCTCCCCGCGGGCAAGCCGCTGTCCGTCCTGATCTGGACCACCACCCCCTGGACGCTCCCGGCCAACCTGGGCATCGCGGTGCATCCGGAGGTCGAATACGTGGTCGCCGACACCGGCGCCGAGCGTGTGATCGTCGCGCGGGCGCTTCTGCCCGCCGTGCTGGCCGCCGCGGGCGTGACGACCGCGCCGGAGATCGCCGCCTCAGTCCTCGGCAAGTCCCTCGAGGGCCTCGCCCCGCGCCATCCGTTCATCGACCGCGTCGCGCCGGTGCTCCTCGCCGACTACGTCACCACCGAAAGCGGCACGGGCTGCGTCCACACCGCGCCGGGCCACGGCGCCGAGGACTACCAGACGGGACTGCGCTACAAACTCGAGATCTACTGCCCGGTCGGCGACGACGGCCGTTACCTCGACGACGGCCGCGTGCCGGCCGACCTCGTCGGGCTCTCGACCCTGGAGACACCCGAGGACCTCGCCGCCAAGAAGACCTCCGCCGCGAACATCGCGGTGCTCCGCAAGCTCGCCGACGGCGGCAAGCTCTGGGCCAAGCAGCGCTTCAACCACAGCTACCCGCATTGTTGGCGCTCCAAGACCCCGATCATTTTCCGTGCGGTTGACCAGTGGTTCGTCTCCCTCGACAAGGCCGGCCACCGCGCGCTCGCGCTACGCGAGATCGCCCGCATGGCGGGTGAAAGCGGCTGGGTGCCAGCCTGGGGCGAGGCGCGCATCCGCGGTGCGATCGAGTCCCGGCCCGACTGGTGCATCAGCCGTCAGCGCTCGTGGGGCGTGCCCATTCCGGCGTTCTATGACGAACGCAAGCAGGCGTACCTTGACGCCGGCGTGGCCCGCGCCATCGCCGAAAAGATCGCGGCACGTGGTTCGAATCTCTGGTACAGCGCGACCGCCGCCGAGCTCCTCGAAGGCGTGAAGCTCCCCGCGGGATGGCCGGCGCCCTCCTCTCTCACCTGCGGCCGCGACACCCTCGACGTGTGGATCGACTCCGGCTCGACGCACGCCGCCGTCCTGAAGCGCGGCCAGGGCGGAACGCACTGGCCCGCCGACCTCTATCTCGAGGGCAGCGACCAGCACCGCGGCTGGTTCCAATCCTCGCTCTGGACCGGCGTCATCGCCCACGGCGCCGCGCCCTACCGTCAGGTCCTCACGCACGGCTTCATCGTCGACAAGGCGCGCCAGAAGATCTCGAAGAGCTCCACCTATCAGAAACCGCAGACGTCCGACGCCTACGTGGCCCAGCACGGAGCCGACGTGATCCGGCTCTGGATCGCCTCGCAGGACTTCCGCGACGACATCCCGGTGGACGATGAGATCCTGAAAAACGTGGGCGAAGCGTACCGGCTTTTTCGGAACACCTTTCGTTATCAGCTCTCGAACCTCTTTGACTTCGACCCCGCCCTTGACGCGGTGCCGGTGGCGCGGATGGACACGCTCGACCGCTGGGCGCTGCATCAGACGGCCGAGATGGTGAAGGAATGCGCGGCGGCTTACGACGCTTACGAGTTCCACCGCGTCTACCAGCTCTGCAACCAGTTCTGCGCGGTCACGCTGTCGGCCACCTATCACGACATCCTTAAGGATCGCCTCTACACGCTGGCGACGGACGCCCACCAGCGCCGCTCCTCCCAGACCGCGATCCACCACATCTTCCACGCGCTCGTGCGCGTGCTGGCCCCGGTGCTGACGTTCACGTGCGACGAAGCCTGGAGCTTCGCCACCACGGGCCGCGAGTACGCCGACGGCTCCGTGCACCTGGAAGACTGGCCGCAGGTTCCCTCGGACTGGAGCAATGCGGGCCTCGCGGCGGATGTGGCCGAGCTCCTGCGGGTGCGCGCGAAGGTGAACGAGGCGATCGAGCCGCACCGCGCCGCCGGCCGTCTCGGGAAATCCCTCGACGCTTCCGTCTCCCTCGCGGCACCCGGCGGCAGCGCCCAGGCCGAGGCGCTGGAGCGACACCGCGATCTTTTGCCGGAACTCCTCATCGTTTCCGAAGCCAAGGTCTCCACTTCGGGCGGACCCGCCCTGGAGGTGGCAGTGCATACCTGCTCCGATCTCGGCCGCTCCCGCTGCCCGCGCTGCTGGCGCTGGGTGCCGCAGCTGGGCGGGGACTCCGCCAACCCAACTTGCCCCCGCTGCGCCGAGGCGCTGGCGAAGAGGACCTCCTGACTCACCCACCCCAAAACCCCATGGCCACCCAGAACAAAAAAACCGCGAGCACAGGGAAGACAACCGCGAGCTCCAAGGCGGCGCCGAAACCGATCGCGAAGCCGGCTGCCCCGGCCAAATCCGCCAAGTCCGTGAAGCCCGCCGCGAAGCCGTCAACCACCCCGGCTCCAGCGGAGAAATCTCCATCCATGGAAAAAAAGTCCAAGAAAACCGCCCTGCGCGACAGCATCCTGAAGCGCAAGGCGCCCTCCAAGCCCATCGCCTTCAGCCTCGACGAGGTTCGCGCCATCGCGAAGACCGTCTCCAGCAAGGCCGGCACCACCACTCCGGCAAAGACCACGGCTAAATCCAGCGCCAAGGCCGTCCCGGCCGCCGCCAACGCCGTCCCGAAGGCCAAGCCCCAGCACGTCAAGGCCGCCTCGCTCGCCGACATTCTCGGCTTCAACCCACGCAAGACCAAGACCGCGCCGATTTTTTCGGACAAAGATGTCCCCGAGAAGTTCAAGCGATTCCACAAGCTGCTCATCGACCTTCGCTCCCACCTGACCGAGGACATCGAACGACACTCGGAGGAGACCCTCAAGCGCTCGGCCAAGGACGACGCCGGCGATCTCTCCGCCTACGGACAGCACATGGCCGACGCTGGCACCGACACATTTGACCGCGATTTCGCGCTGAGCATGGTGGCGAGCGAGCAGGAGGCCCTCGCCGAGATCGATGCCGCGATCAAACGCATCAACGAAGGCACCTACGGCGTCTGC
>JAURJO010000404.1 GCA_030832235.1 Verrucomicrobiota bacterium | reverse complement strand
GCGTTGCGCGGCGTGTCGTCCGCCGCGCCCTCGGCGATCCAGCGGCGCACCAGCGCGACGTGCTCGGGTTTCAGCGGCGCCTTGTCCTTTGGCATCTCGGCCTCGCCGTCCTTCGGCGTGATCGACGCGATCAGGGCGCTGGCGTCGGGTTTCCCGGCGACGACCGCCGCGTGCCCGCTCTCGCCGCCGGCGAGGAGCTTGGCGAAATCCGTCATCACGTAGCCGCCTTTCGCCTTGGCCGGCTGGTGACAGCCCTGGCAATGGGCCTGGAAGACCGGCCGCACCTGTTTCCAGTAGCTGACCGGTTTACCGGAGTCGTCCTCGGCCTTGGCCGGCGGCGCGGCGGCGGGCAGCGGAACGGCGGTGAACGCGAGGAGAAACGCGGACGCGAAACGGGATCCGGAAACGCGGAACATCAGCGGCGGGGGATGGGGTTTACCGAGGATGAAGGGCACCGCGCGGCGGAGGGTCGGTCAACGGGAATGTTCCCGGCGCCCGCCTGCCGCGGCGGACGTCAGCGTAGGGCGTCGCTGAGTTCCCGCAACGCCGCATGCAGACGCGGCGCGGTCTCGGGACCGAGTGAGTTCACCTCGCCGTAGACCGGTTTGGCGGAACCGTACAGGTAGGGCGGCACCCGGTCCCACTCGCTGCGTGGGATGATGTAGCCGACCTCGTCGTTCGCCAGGCCGAGCACGAACTTCACCCGGCCCGGCAGGAACGCGCGCACCGGCGGAATCTCGACGGGGTCGACATCGAAATCACCGCCCGGAGCGCGCTCGATGCCGCCGTTGACGATTTCGGGGTAGATCTCGCCTGGCACACACGCGATCGTCGCGTCGCCGAAACGCAGCACCGCGGCCTCGGAGCGGACGTGACGCCAGCGCGTGTGGCCGCGGTCCATGATCCCGAGTACGGGCGCGATCAGGAAGTTCACGTTGTCGACCGGCAGTTCCAGCGTGCGCGCCTCGACGCCGATCGGCGCATGATCGGTCGCCCCCACCGGTTCCCGCAGGCGCGGTAGGATCCGCGCGGCCAGTTGCCGGCCGACGGCGATGCTCTTCGCATGTGAAGGCTCCGAGTGGTCCTCACCCAGGAGAGGATCTCTCACGGTCGTGCTCGGGTGCGTCGTCATGAGGCCGCCGACCGCGCCGTTGATGAAGCAATGAATCCCGCCAATACCCGTGAGTGCGCCGGCCGGGCCGCTGGCGCCGCGCTCGAGCGTGTCGCGCAGCGCGCCGCAAAAATCCGCCGTGATCTCGGTGTTGCGCGACCACGGGGTCTCGGGGTGGTTGCCCCAGGTCACAAGCGTGCCGAGCGTCGCGCCGCCCGCGGGCGCGGTGAAGTGCATCACGCGCACGTCGGCGTCGAACACGCGCGGTCGGCGGGTGTCGGCCACGAGGCCTTCGGGTGCCACGGGAATCTCATGGAACGCAACCCGCGCCGGCGCGAGGCCCGCGACCGCCGTCGCCAAGGTGCGTGCCGCCGTGGCGAGGACCTGCTCGCGGTACGCAGGATCGACGCCGCTCTGTAGCGGGTGCGGGCCCCAGAGGCCCATCAGGTCGGGCGTCGAGTGGTTGTGGGTCGCCGCGATGATGGTGTACGCGAGCCCGAGCTCCGGACCCAGGCGTCGCCGGATCTCGATGACGTCGTCGTGAAAGAGCCCGATGGAATCCAGCGCCACGAACCCGACACGCGTGTGGCCGTCGTCGATCACGCAGGCGACGGACCAGAGGTCGTCATGGATCCCGGTGGCCGTGCGGTTTTGGGAAAAACCGGCGATGTAAACCGGTCGCGCCGGGTCGCCAAGCTTGGGGTTGATGCGTTCGCGGGCGAAGCCGGCACGCAGCCGCCGCGGTTCGGCTTGGGATTTTCCCGATGAGACCGAGACGTGCATCGCATAGTCCGGGCTGCGGTCGCGGAAGGCGTACGCGATCCGCAGGGCGAGCGAGGCGAGGACGATCAGAAGAAATACTCCGGTCGCGCAGAGCAGGCGCAGCCAGAGCTGTCGGCGAGGTGGGGCGGCGTCCATGGGGTCGACGGCGCGAGCCGAGCGGGGTTTCGTGGAAGCAGCAAGGACGCGGTGTGGCGGCAGGTTGGGTTTGCCACGCCCGACGGCCCGAGCGTTTGCTGCGCGCCACCCCACGCATGATGCCCCTTCCTCGCACGCTGCTTTTTTGCGCCGGTTTCGCCGCCTTGAGTTCCCTCCGCGTCGGTGCCGCTGAATCCGCCCCGGCCGTGCGCGGCGTCCGCTTCATCGACCGCACCTCCGCCGCCTGGCAATCCCAGCAGGTGCAGGAGCCGTGCATCGTGCCCAACCCCCGCGACCCCACGCGGCTCGTGATGCTTTATTCCGGGGTGCCGGCGGCGGATCGGAAGCGGTGCGACATCGGCAAGGCGTGGGCGTTGCGGTCTGATCCGTTCAAGTGGCATGAGGACAAGGCCAACCCCGTCTTCAGTCCCTCTCGCGACGGGTGGGACTCGGGTAGCATCAGGCTCGACGCGGTCGTCCACGTGCCGGAGGAGGACGCGTACTACATCTACTACTCGGGCACGCGGCGCACGGTGCAGGATCAGATCGGCCTCGCGATCTGTCCGGTGGGCGCCGACGGGTATTCGGGCCTCACGCCGGAGGCGATCCGCCGCGTCGGAGACCGGCCGGTGCTGGCGCCGGATCCCGCCGCGCCCTTCCACGAGGAGATGGCCTCGCAGGCCGCGGTGTGGCGGGAACGCAACCCCGCCGACGG
>JAURJO010000403.1 GCA_030832235.1 Verrucomicrobiota bacterium | reverse complement strand
ATCCGCGCCGCGAGGCCAGCCTCCGTTGCGGAATTCTGTCTAAGGCGCGTTCAACTTCCGGGTCCGTAATCCCCACAAAAGGGGGATACCGCGGGACGTGAAACGGCGGAGCTTCCGCAGATGATCCATTCGACGAGCTTCCCGTGTCTTCGCCATCGACGCGGGGAACGCCTTCGCGCAACTCTTTCACCGCTCCACCCCATGATTCCGCTCCGCCGCGCGATTTCCGCCCTGCTGATCGGCACGCTCTCCGCCGCCACGCCGCCGGAAGCGGTCTGGTCGTTTGACGCCGAGCAAGCCGGCGCGCTTGAGGCCGTGGGCGGCGTGAACTTCGGAGAGACGGGTCCCCGCCGGCCCGCCTACCCGCGGTTCAGCCAGACCAACCGCGCCGTGCGGTTCGACGGTCGCGGCGCGCGTCTCGTCGTGCCCGATCCCGGTGCCGGCAGCATTTTCGATTTCGGCAACGGTGACGCCATCACGCTCGAGGCGTGGGTGAAGCCGGCCGACGTCCGCAAGGGCGACAACGTCTACCTCATCGGCAAGGGGCGCACGGATCCGAAGGCGGAAAATCCGAACAACCAGAACTGGGCGCTCCGCCTGCGCGAAGTCGCGGGTACCGCGCGGCTCAGCTTTCTTTTCGCCGACCGGCAAGGCGGCTGGCACCGCTGGACCAGCGACAGCGGGATCCGCGCAAGCGACCGCTGGCACCATGTGGCCGTCTCCTACCGCTTCGGGGAGCCCGCCTCCATCCGCGGGTGCATTGACGGCCGGATCATCGCGGGCGAATGGGACATGGCCGGCGCCAGCACGGATGAACCCGTGGTGGACGACGCGCCGGTGTGGATCGGTTCATCGATGGGTGGCAGCGCCGGGAGCAGTTTCCGCGGTTGGCTCGACGACGTGCGCGTGCACCGCGCCACGGTGCCGGAAGCGGAACTGGCCGGGCGTTTCGTCACGACACTTCCGCCCCCGGTCGCCGAATCCGCGGCCACCATGGATCCCAACGCCGGCAACGACAGCGCCGGTGGAACCCCCAAGGGCCCCTCGGCCGGCCTGCCTGTGGTCAAGGCTCCCCAGCCGTTTGACTGGAAAACGGTGCGCGCGGGCGAGGTGAACGTCGAACTCTGCGAGGAGTGGCGCCCCGAGCGCAACGTGTGGCCCGAAGCGGCCCTAAAGGCCACCGACTCCTTCACCGCGCCGGCCTTCGCCTTCTTCCGGGTACCCCATCTGTACGTCGACACGGGGATCCGCGGCGCGCGGCCCGATCCCTATCTGCTGCGCGCGCACGGCCGCGTGACTTTGCCGCCCGGTAAGCATCGCCTCCTGCTGCGGGCGCGCGGGGCAGCCGCTCTGTTCGTCGACGATCGCGCGGTCGCGATCACGCCCTTCCCGCCTCCGGGCACCGATGACAAGCCGGTCAAGGTGCAGGACAAGTTCCTCGATCTCGGCGGCAACTTCCGCTTCGCCCCGCCCGGCAATCGCGATGCCTGGATCGAGTTCGACTCACCGGGCGGGGAGCACCGGATCACCCTCGAGACCGTGGTCGGTTACGTGATCAACGCCCGCAGCCGGCGCCGGCCGGAACTGGGCGAGACGGTGGCGGCCTGGTCGCCCGCCGGTTCCGACCGGTGGTACCTGCTGACGCCCGGAACGGATCGTATACCCTACGATGACGAAGGATGGGCGCGTCATGAAGCCGCGGAGGAGGAGCGTCTGGCGCGGATCGATTCCGAGAACCGTGCCAAGCGCCGGGCCGCCAGCGCCGCCCATTGGGACAAACGCCGCGCCGCCGCCAAGGATTGGCTCGCCGCCACCCCCGAGATTCCGGTTCCCGCGCTGCCGCCGGGTTTCCCGGCACTCAACCCCATCGATCATTTCATCGCCGAAAAAATCTCCGATTACCGTAGCCAGTCGACCGCCGCGACCACCGCGGGCGTCGACTTTTGGAAACAAGTCCAGCCCGTGCTCGAGGCGCGCTGTCTCGAGTGCCATCAGGGCGGCAAAGCCAAGGCCGGCTTGCACCTCGATACGCTCGCCGGGGCGCTGAAGGGCGGCGAGTCGGGCGAAACCGTCCTCGCCCCCGGTCACCCCGAGCGCAGCCAACTCCTGCAGCGGATCCTTTCGCGCGATCCCGACGAGCAGATGCCACCCAAGGGTCAGCGGCTCTCCGACGAGGAGTCCGGCCTCATCTCAGCCTGGATCCGCGGCGGCGCCGTCTGGCCCGAGTTCCAGCAGCTGCCGACCGAGCTGACACCCCTGACCGGGGATCTCGCGTTTCTGCGACGCGTGACGCTGGACGTCATCGGGCTGGTTCCCTCTCCGGCTGAGATCTCGGCCTTTCTCTCCGACCGCTCGCCCGACCGCCGCGCCCGGGTGATCGACCGGCTTCTCGCCGATCCGCGCGCCGCGGAACACGGGATGGGCTACTGGCAGGACGTGCTCGCGGAGAACCCGAACATCCTGAATCCGACGCTCAACAACACGGGCCCCTTCCGCTGGTGGCTGCTGGAGTCGCTGCAGGACCGCAAACCGCTCGACCTCATGGTGACCGAGCTCGTGCGGCTCGGGGGCAGCGCGAAGGACGGCGGACCGGCCGGCTTCGCGATCGCGTCGCAGAACGACGTGCCCCTCGCCGCCAAGGCGACGGTGCTCAGCACGGCGTTCCTCGGGGTAGAGATGAAGTGCGCGCGCTGCCACGACGCCCCCGCGCACCGTGCGCGGCAGGAGCACGTCTTCGCGCTCGCCGCGCTGATGGAGACCAAGGGCGTGAAGGTCCCCGCCACCAGCAGCGTCTCCCTCGCGAAGCTGCGCGAGGGCGGGCGCAAGCCGCTCATCGATGTCACCCTCGAACCCGGCACGACCGTCGCGCCGCACTGGCCGTTCCCTGAGTTCGTGGAGGAGAACGCGGCCGACCGGCTGGCCGAGGATCCGGCGAATACCCGCGACCGTCTCGCCGCGCTGCTCACGGCGCCGCAGAACGAGCGCTTCGCCCAGGTCATGGCCAACCGGATCTGGGCCCGAGTCATGGGCCGCGGCATCGTCGAACAGCCCTGGGACTGGGAACGCTCCCGCAACTCCCATCCCGCGCTGCTCCGCTGGCTCGGCCGTGAGCTCGTGCGTTCCGGCTACTCCGCCGACAGCGTCCTGCGCCTCATCCTCAACTCCCACGCCTACCAGCGCGCCGCGGACCCGAGGCTGAAACGCCCCAGCCCGCTTTTCTCCGCTCCGGCGGCCCGCCGCCTCGCCGCGGAGCAAATCGTCGACGGCGCCTTCGCGGCCGTCGGCAAGCCCTTCCGCACCGAGGAGGCGTCGCTCGACATCGACAGCATCCGCGAAACGGCCAACTCCCTCTCCCTCGGCCGACCCGGCCGCGCCTGGATGCTCACCTCGACGTCGAACGAACGCGACCGGCCGAGCCTTGCGCTGCCCCGCATCCAGGCCGTGTGCGACGTGCTGGCGGCTTTCGGGTGGCGCGGCAGCCGGCCGGATCCGATCACCGAGCGCGAGTCCGCACCGAATACCCTCCAGCCGGCGATCCTCGCCAACGGGACCGTCGGCACCTGGCTAACCCGTCTCACCGACGACCACGCGGTCACCACCGCCGCGCTGCAGGCCTCCTCCCCAGAGTCCCTGGTTGAGGAACTGTTCCTCCGGATCCTCACGCGCCCACCGGCTCCCGCGGAACGGGAACGATTCGCCGCCCAGCTGCGGGAGGGATTCGCCACGCGCAAGGCGGTGGTTCCCGAGGCACCGGCAACCGTCCAGCCCCGACGGCCCGCCTACTACGTCTCGTGGTCCAACCACCTGGACGCCGACGCCACCCTTGTTCGCCAGGCAGAGGAGGCCGCCGCCCGCCGCGGCGATCCGCCCACCCGCCGCCTCAACGAGGACTGGCGTCGACGCGCCGAGGACGTCGTCTGGGCCCTCGTGAATAGCCCCGAGTTCATCTTCAGCCCCTGAATTACTGCCCGCCATGAATCGCCGCACCTTTGTCACCGCCCTCGGCCTCACGCCTTTCGCCCGCGCCGTGCGCGCCACGCCGGATCTTGCCGGCGGCGTCCCGCGCGGCCGCGCCGAACACTGCATCTTCATCTGGCTGGGCGGCGGCATGGGCCAGATCGACACGTTCGACCCCAAGGCGCTGGGCGACAACCAGGCCACGAAGAAGAAACCGGGCGCGCTTTATCCGTCGATCGAGACCTCCGTGCCCGGGGTTCGCGTCAGCGAGCACCTTCCCCGCACCGCGCGGCTCATGGAGCACGTCACGGCGGTGCGCTCGGTCAACCACAAGGTGATCGATGAGCACGCGTTCGCCACGAACCTTGTGCACACCGGCCGCATGGTGAGCGGCAACGCCATCTACCCGTCGATCGGCTCCATCGTCGCCCACCGCCGCGGCGCGGCCGACCCCGCCGTGCCGGCGTACATGCTGATCGGCTACCCGAACGTCAGCCGCGGCCCCGGCTTCCTCGGGATCAAGGACGGTTACGTCTACCTCGTGGACACCGAGACGGGACCGGCCGGTTTCACGCGGCCGGAGCATCTCGCGGCCGATCAGGAGGCGCGCCGCCGTGGACTGCTGGAAGCGCTCGGCCGGGGCGACGGGACCAATCCGGCGGTCGCCGACTACGCCGAGGCGCAAAGGGAGGCCTTCCGGCTGGCGGGGCCCGAATTCATGCGACACTTCGACCTGGCCCGGGAGCCGGCGGACATCCGCCGCTCCTACGGCGGCGAGTTCGGCCAGCGCTGCCTGCTCGCGCGGCGCCTCGTGCAGGGCGGGGTGCGGTTCGTCGAGGTCTCGCACAACCTGAACTTCATCAATGGCGCCGGCTGGGACGTGCACAACGACGGCATCCGCAACCAGCACGGCCTCATCCGCGAGCTGGACCACGCGTTCGCCGGCCTGGTCGAGGACCTCGCGCGACACCGTTTGCTGGAGAAGACGCTGGTGGTGATCGCGACGGAATTCGGCCGGCCGCCGGAGTTCGACGCCCGCGGCGGCCGCGGACACCAGGGCACCGCCTTCACGATGGTGCTGGCCGGCGGCGGCCTCCGCCATCGCGGCGCCTACGGCGTGACCGACGATCTCTCGAAAAAAATCGTGACCGATCCGGTGAGCCTGCCCGACTTCCATGCCACCATGCTCACCGCGCTGCAGGTGGACCTCTCGAGCGATCTGCTCGACGGCGCCCGTCCCGTGCCCGTCACCGACGGCGGCAAACCCGTCGCCGCGTTGTTCTCCTGAGGCGCGAATCCACGGCGCCCTATCCGGCCGGGCAGCGTGTCCGACCGACGAGCCCTTTTGCCCCATGCCCTACCTCTCGTTCCATCATTCCTCCGCGCCCCGCCTGCGCCGCGTTATCGCCGCCGTGCTATTGGGCGCTTTGTTCCCCGCTCTCGCCGCCGCCCAGGCCGCGACGGGAGTCATCGCCGGCCGCGTCTTCAATCCCGCCACCGGCGAGTACGTCCGCAACGCGCGCATCAACGTCGAGGGCACTTCCCTGCAAGCAATCTCCGGGGACGGCGGCGCCTATTCCCTTACCGGGGTCCCCACCGGCGCGGCGCGCCTCGTCGTCACGTACACCGGCTACCGCGCGGACCCCGCCGTGGTGCAGGTCGCCCCGGGCGGCAGCGTCACCCGCGACTTCGAGTTGGTGAGCACGCTCGACGCCGGCTCGGCCGGATCGACCGTGAAACTCCAGCGCTTCGTCGTCTCCTCCGAGCGCGAGGGCAACGCGAAGGCCATCATGGAGCAGCGCAATTCCATGAACATCACCAACAGCGTCGCCTCCGACGTCTTCGGCGATGTCGCCGAGGGCAACGTGGGCGAGTTCCTCAAGCACATCCCGGGCGTCGAGCTCGACCTCGTGCAGGGCGAGATCCGCACCATCCGGCTGCGCGGACTCGATTCCGAGTACACCCAGGTGTCCCTCGACGGGGTGTCGCTCGCCAGCGCGGATGCGAACCAGGGCGCCTCCGGCAACGCCCGCGCCTTCTCGTTCGAGCAGGTTTCCCTCGCCAGCATGGAGTCCATCGAGGTCTCCAAGACCATCAGCGCCGACGTCGACGCCAACGCCCCCGCCGGCACCATCAACCTGAAGACCAAACGCGCCTTTGATCGCACGGGACGCCGCGTCTCGGCGCAGGCCAACCTCACCGCGTTCTCCACCCGCTTCAACCTCGGGGAATCCTACGGGCCCGACGACCGTCTCTCGCACAAAGTCCATCCCGGGGGAATCTTCGACTACTCGGATGTGTTCTGGGGCAAGCGGCTCGGCATCAACCTGAACATCAGCGAGTCGATGGCGTACTCCGCCAACGCCCGCACGACCAACACCTACAGCTACGCCCCCACCGCCGCCGACCGCCGCCCCGTCGTCCCCACCGCCATCAACTTCCTTCACGCCCCACGCACGAACCGCCGCTCCACCGTCAACCTCACCTCCGATTTTCGCGCGACGCCGTCCCTCGTCCTCTCCCTCGGTCTCCTCTACAATTACGCCGACCTGAACAACCCCCAGCGCTCCCTCACCTTCAACACCGGCGCGCGCAACACGGTCGCCGGCACCGAACCGCTGCTCGCCTTCACCACCACCTCGACCGCCGCCAACGTAGCCGCCAATCCGGCCGCCATCGTGAAGCTCGGCCAGACGATGACCGCGGTGCCGAAATTCGAGTACCGGCGCGGCGATCTCCTCGTCGAGGGCAAGTTCTCCGCCTCGAACTCCATCAGCTGGTACGACCCGCGCGGCCACCGCGGATCCATCCGTGACGCCGGCGGCCCGACCGTCAGCGGCGTCACCTACACGGCGCGGCGTTCCACCCTGCGTAGCGCCGACTGGAAGATCGTCCAGACCGGCGGCCCCGACTGGGACAACGGCGCGAATTACACCAACCCCGCGATCACGATCGACGACGGCCGGTACGCGCTGACGGACGTCTACAGCGGCGAGCTCACCGCCAACCTCCGCACCACGCGGGTGCTGCCGGTGGCGTGGAAGGCCGGCTACAAACGCCGCTACGAGATCCGGGACTTCCGCCTCGATACGGAGTCCCTGCGTTTCAACCTCAATGGCGCCGGCGCGGCCGGCGCGTGGGCCGCGTACAAATCGCCGTTCGACTTCGACATGGGCGGCACGAACACCGACTCCTCCGTGCGCTCGCTCAACGGTGGTACGGTGTGGATGCCCGACTTGGTGAAGATGGGAAACCTGTTCCGCGAGGAGCCCGCGCGTTTCAGCCAGACGATCACCGCGGCTAATTTCTACAACGCCTTCATCGGGAACCGCCGCAATTACGAGGAGACGATCGACGGCGCGTTCCTGATGGGCACCACCCAGCTCGGGCGCTTCCTCGTCCGAGCCGGCTTGCGCCACGAGGAGACCATGACCGACTCCCTCGAGTTCAACCCCCGCTCGGCGCAGGAACTCGCCGCCGCCGGCTTCGCCGAGACGAACGGCCGGGCCACCTCGATCGACGGCCTGAAGTACCAATTCTTCTCCAAGCCGAAAATCCACCGCGAGGGCAGCTACGGCAACTGGTTCCCCAGCGCGTCGCTGAAGTACAAGCTCAGCGCCAACTTCGACGCCCAGCTCGGCTTCAGCTCCACCATCCGCCGCCCGACCTTCCGCGACGTCGCCGGCGTGTGGGTGATCAATGACGACAACCTCACCGTCAGCGCGCCCAACACCAGCCTGAAGCCCGAGACCTCGCGGAATCTCGCCGCGCGCCTCGCGTACTATTTCGAGCCGGTCGGCATCCTCGCCGCCAACGTCTACCAGAACCAGGTGAAGGGGCTCTTCATCACGAGCCGGATGACCGCCGCGGAGTTCGGCTACAAGGGTGACCTCGATCTCTCCAGCTACGAGTTCATCACCACGACTCCGAGCGCCAACGACGTCACCGTGCGCGGCATGGAACTCGAGTACTCCCAGTCGCTCTCCTTCCTTCCCCAGCCCTTCAAGGGTCTAAACGTCCGCGCGAGCTACACCCGCAGCTACGCCAGTATCCCCAAGGCGAACATGATCCCCCATTCGGTGAACGGCGGGGTGAGCTACGCGTACCGCGGCTTCAACATCTACTCCGCCCTCACCTGGCGCGACGACTACCCGACCACCGTCACCGGCAACCCGCGCTACTACCGCCACCGCGCCAACCTCGACGTCGGCGGCGGCCTCCGGATCAACTCGCGCTACAGTTTCTTCTTCTCGGCCCGCAACCTCTTCAACGAGCCTTACCTCATCATGGAGAAGGTCGGGGCCAACGCCCCGGTCGTGCAGTTCTACGAGGTCAACGGCACCAATTGGACCTTCGGGATCAAGGGCGTGTACTGAACCCCTCTGCTGCCTGTTTGAGGCCGCGGAAAAAACGCCGCCCCGGGATCGCGCCCGCTGCGTCCGCGGGATCACCAGCGGCGGCATCGCCTGGCCTTCAGGCGGCGCCACCGACGAAGCGGTGGATTGCACGGAAGCCCTGAGTTCCTGATTTCCAGATTCTCTCCGTCCTCGGTGCCTCCGTGGCTCCGTGGTTGCATGGCTCGTTGATCCGGCCACGCGGATATTTTCCGCCTTTCCCCGGTCTGGGGCGCGCCCACGCTCGGCGCACCCCATGAAGACCAGAACCCTCCGCGGCCTCACGGCCCTGCTTGTACTCGCGTCGGCGCTCCGCGGCGCACCGGAAACGTTGTTCGACGGCAAATCCCTCGCCGGCTGGGACGGTGACCTGAAGTGGTGGCGCATCCAGGACGGCTGCCTCACCGGTGGCTCCCTCACCGAGAAGGTGCCGCGGAATTTTTTCCTCACCCACGCACGGTCGTTCCAGAACTTCGATCTGCGCCTGCGGATCAAGCTCACCGGCGTGCCCGGCACCGGCATGATCAACAGCGGCGTGCAGATTCGCAGCCTCCGCGTGCCCAACGACACCGAGATGGCCGGCTACCAGGTCGACGCCGGCGAGGGCTGGTGGGGCAAGCTCTACGACGAGTCCCGCCGCCGCCGCGTGATCGCCGAGCCCGCCGACTCGGCCGCCGTCAACGCCGCCGTGCGCAAGGACGACTGGAACGAGTACCGCATCCGCGCCGAGGGCCCGCGCATCCGTTCGTGGATCAACGGCGTACCCGCCCTCGACTACACCGAGACCGAGCCGCGCACCGCCACCGACGGACTCATCGGCGTCCAGATCCACAGCGGCGGAATGGCTCTTGTGCAGGTAAAGGACGTCGTCATCGAGCAACTGCCTCCCACCCCCGGTGCCGTCACGTGGGCGCAGGTCGGCCTGCCGCCCCCTCCCCCGCCGAAGGAAAAGAACGCCAAGAAGAAATCCGCCTCGGCCGCGCCGGCGGCACCGGCCCCCGCGCCGGCTGCCAAGACCGCTACGGTGACGAAGACCGGCCGCGACATCAGCTACAACGCGATGGGCACCGAGCCGTTGAGCCCGGAGAAGCAACGCGCGTCATTCCGCGTGCCCAAGGGTTTCGAGGTCGAGCTCGTCGCCGCCGAGTCGACCGGCCTCGGCAAATTCATCGGCCTTTCCTGGGATGCCCGCATGCGGCTGTGGTCGATGACCGCGCTCGAATACCCGGTCGACGCCAACGAGAACAAGGCGGAGTCCGACGCCCTCTTCGCCCGCGGCGGCCGCGACCGCGTGGTGGTGTTCGATGAGCCGCACGCGGCGTCACCGGGTCCGCCGCGCGTGTTCGCCGACGGGCTGGTAATGCCCCTCGGGGTGCAGCCGTGGCGCGACGGCGCGCTCGTGCAGTACGGACCCGACATCCGCTTCTATCGCGACATCGACGGGGACGGCCGCGCCGACCGCCACGAGGTGGTGCTCACCGGTTTCGGCACGCAGGACTCGCACCTTTTTCCGCATCAGTTTCTCCGGCAGCCCGGCGGCTGGGT
>JAURJO010000049.1 GCA_030832235.1 Verrucomicrobiota bacterium | reverse complement strand
TTGCGACGCGGCGGGGTGAGGTCGGCGGGACCGGACCACTGGTCGTAATCGAGGGAATCCGGAACCTTCTGAGCGCCGGAGGTGCGGCCGATGCTCTCGCGCATCTTGTAGCAGAGGCCGCGCGCCCAGAGGATCTTGCCGATCTTGCCGGACTTCACGAACTCGATGGCGTCGACGATGTCCTCGGAGGAGCGGTTCTGCGTGCCCGCTTGGACGATGTTCTTGGAGTACTTCTTCGCGGCCTCGACGGCCTGCCGGCCTTCCCAGACGTTGTGGGAAAGCGGCTTCTCGCAGTAGACATCCTTGCCGGCCTGCAGGCCCCAGATTGTCTGGAGCGAGTGCTGGTGGTTGGGCGACGCGATCACGATCGCGTCGATGTCCTTGTTCTCAAGGAGCTTCCGGTAGTCGGAATAGGTTGTGGGCTTGACGCCGACCTTCTCGCAATCGGCCTTGCGGGCGGCTAGGACGGCCGAGTCGACGTCGCAAATCGCCACGAGGCGCGAGCCCGGCAGCTTGGTGGCGTGATCGAGCATGTGGCCCTTGCCTTGGGAACGGAGGCCGACCACCGCGACACGGATGTCACCATTGGCGCTGCCTTTCGCGGGGGCGGTCTGTCCATAAACGCGGCTGCCGGCGAGCAGCGCGCCACCAGCGGCGGTGGTCTGCAGGAACTCTTTGCGGGTCCAGTTTTTCATGAGGGGGAGTTGGGTTTTGAGGTGGAGGGTAAAGACGGGGTCCGGAAACCTTTTCCGCGGGCTACAGGCAGGTCAACCCCGCGCTGCAGTAGACGCCGCCGGACGGTCGGAGGATGCGCGGGAAATCAAGTCCGCGATCACAGCCGAACCTTCGCGAAGGCGGGATCCGCCAGCAGCCGGTCCAGCTCGCGACCGTCGATGAAGGCCTTCACCTCACGGTTGCCGTCCAAACGACGGCCAGCCTTCTCCAGCAAGGCCCGCGCATCCTTCTCACGACCGAGCAGCGCGAGGATGTGCACCTGCCGCAGCCACGGCTCCGCCGGCGCGCCGGATTTTTCCGAAGCCGTGCCGGCATACAACGAAAGCGCCTTCTCGTAGGCCGTCCGCGCCTGCGCCTTGTCACCGCGCAGCACACGCGCCGCCCCGAGGCTGACCCAGATCTCCGCCTCATCCGGGGCCACTTCCGTCGCTTTCAGCAGGAGGCCCTCCGCGCGGGTCCATTCGCGAAGGTTCACCGCGAAATCCGCCTCGGCGAGCAGATGCTCCGCCTGTTTCCGCCGGAGTTCGGCGTCCTTGGGGTCTCCCTTCCCGCAACCGCCAACTCCTAAAAGAACGGAGGTCGCGACGAGCGCGGAGACGGCACGTCGAAAGCGATTGGGCTGGCGGATCATGATCAAAAACGCCGGCGCGGCTTCAATTCAGCTCCGGATCTTCCGGCTCCCCGGCGAGCAGACGCCATTCGGATCCCTCTCGTCCGAGGACCGCGCGCCAGAGGCTGTCGTCCTGCGGATGGGAAAGCAGATCCCCCGGCACGTCGGCGACAACCCAAGTGCTGGACTTCATCTCATTCTCCAGCTGTCCGGCGGACCATCCGGAGTAGCCGAGGAAGGCGCGAACGTGAGTGCCGTTCTCCGCCAGAAGCTCGGTGGCGTGGGAGGGCTCGATGCCGAAGTGCAACCGGAAGCCGTCGGGCCGGGACTGCCAGGCCGCGAGCACCAATTGCTCGGGCTGGACCGGGCCGCCGCGGAAAACAGGCACTTTCGCCAGTGCGGTGAGCGCGAACTCCCCGCTGAGCTCGGCGAGGCGTTTGCCGGCGGGACGGTTCAGCACGACACCCATCGCGCCGTCCGCGTTGTGCAGAGACATCAGGACCACGCTGCGCCGGAAGTTAGGGTCAATGAGCTTGGGGTGCGCGAGCAGCAGGGAGCCGGCGACGGTTTCCTTGGTGGATTGACGAGGAGCGCGCATATCGGGCGGTACGCGTGAAAGCTCAGAGCCGCAGGATCTTCACTCCCGCCTCTGCGAGCAAAGGAGCGACCAGCGGGTCGTTGTGGTAATCGTGCCGGTACTTGATGCGCTCGATGCCCGAGGCGGCGAGGATCTTGGCGCAATTGATACACGGATAGTGGGTGATGTAGGCGACGCAGCCCTCGACCGAGCTGCCGCGCCGCGCGGCGTCCGCCACCGCATTCTGCTCCGCATGAACCGTGGCCTGCTCGTGCCCGTCCCGCAGCAGCGAGACGTGCGGCGTGGAAGGCAGAAATCCATTGTAGCCCGCGGCGACAATCCGGTTGCGCCGCTCGCCGCCCGTGACGATCACGCACCCCACGTGCAGCCGCTCGCAATTGGAGCGGGAAGCGATCAGGACCGCGGTCGCCATGAAGTATTCGTCCCAAGACGGCCGGTGCGGGAAGTGCGCCGCCGCGCCCTCGATCAGGTCGACGGGGGACTTGCCCACGGGCTCGGGAGACGCGGCGGAACTCATGCGCGGCGGAAGTTGGCGGGCGGTTCCCGCTTGGTCAACCCGCCGGGCCACGGGTTGACCGGCGCGCGCCGCGGCGCCTAATTCCACCATGGCCCGTCTTTCCGATCTCGTCGCATATTGCGACACCCGCACCCGTCGCTCCGCGTTCAAGGACGCCCCCGGCGCCTGGAACGGCCTGCAATTGGCCAACGAAGGCCGCGTGACGAAAATCGGCGCCGCCGTGGACGCCGGCGTCGAACCCTTCCGCCTCGCGACGGCGGCGGGCGTGGACTTCCTGATCGTGCACCATGGCATGTACTGGGACATGCCCCGTCCGGTGACCGGCCCGGTCTACGAACGTTTCGCGACGCTGATCCGCGGAAATTGCGCCCTGTACTCCAGTCACCTGCCCCTCGACGGCCATCCGGAGATCGGGAACAACGCGCTCATCGCCTCTCAGCTCGGTCTCCGCCGGCGGCGACCGTTCCTTGTGCGGGACGGCGAGGCGATCGGATGCGTCGCCGACGCCCGGTTCGGGCGTGCGGCGCTGAAAACGAAGCTGGAGTCTCTCTACCCGCGGGTGACCGCGATCGAGTGCGGGCCGGAGCGGATCCGCCGGATCGCATTCTGCAGCGGCGCGGGCAACAGCGCGGTGCCGGAAATGGCGGCGGCGGGAGCAGACACCCTGGTGACCGGCGAACTGCGCGAGGAGTGGTTCAACCGCGCGCAGGAGGAGGGCCTGAACCTGTTTTGCTGCGGGCATTACGCCACCGAGGTGCACGGCGTGAAAGCGCTCGCCGCGGAGGTTGCGCGCCGCTTCCGGCTGCCGTGGGAATTCATCGCCACGGGAAACCCGCTGTAAGGTCCGCGCCGGAGCTTCCCGCTTGCCGCGCCACCCGCCCCACCCTGACCCTGCGAACATGAAGAAGATCGCGATCCTCAACGGCCCGAACCTCGACCGGCTCGGCAAGCGCGAGCCCGAGATCTACGGCCGCGCGACGTTGGCCGACCTCGAGGCAGCGCTGCGCGCGGAATTCGGCGGGCAGACGCAGCTGGAGTTTTTCCAGTCTAACCACGAGGGCGCGTTGATCGACCGCATCGCCGCGCTGGCCGACGCCAAGTTCGACGGTCTGGTGCTCAACGGCGGCGCCCTCACCCACACGAGTGTGGCGTTGCGCGACGCCCTGCTCGGTTCGCACCTTCCAGCGGTGGAGGTCCACATCTCGAACCTCTACCGGCGGGAGGAGTTCCGGCACACGTCGCTGACGGCGCCGGCCTGCCTCGCGGTTATCAGCGGCCTCGGGCTCGAGGGCTACCACGCGGCGATCCGCTTTCTCCTCAAGCGCTGATGCCGGAGCCAACCGATCCCCTCTGGCTCGTCTGCCACACCAAGCCGCGCTGCGAAAAGAAATTCGCCGCGCTTCTGAACGCGGAGAAGTTCGAGCACTACCTCGCGCTGGTGCAGAGCGTGCGCCGCTACGGCACGCAGACGAAGCGCTTCACCAAGCCCCTCTTTCCCGGCTACGTTTTCGCGCAGGTTCCCGCCGAGGTTAAGGCACGGATCTACCAGCAGGACCTGCTCGTCCGCGCCATCACGGTGGAGGATGTACCGAAATTCCTCCGCCAGTTGGAGGACGTGAAGACGATCGTGTCGTCGGGCTTCGAGCTTTCGGTGATGCCGCTCCTCACCAAGGGACGGCGCGCGCAGATCGTGGGTGGCCCGCTGCACGGGTTGGAGGGAGTCATCGACAACCCCGCCAACCCGAAGGGCATCATCCTTTCCGTCGATGTGCTGCAACAGGGCCTTCTGGTGAAGGTCCCCGCGGCGAACCTGCGGCCGCTGCCCTGAAAAGCCGCCGCGGGCAAACCGCGGCGGCCACCGTCGTCACGCCTGACCGGAGGCGGGCGCCGACGACTTCGAGGGGTTACGGAAAAAGATCACGAAGAGCACAAGAACTGCGAGCGCGCCCCAGGCCGGCGTGAGCCAGATGGCCTTCCAATCGTGGGCGAGGCCCGCGGCGGTGGGCTTGGCGAGGGCGTGCTTAGCGAGGACCTGGCCGGCGAGCAGCGTGCCCACGAACGAGCCTACGCCCCAGAGGATGAAGGCGATGAGGCCCTGCGCAGCGCCGCGGATACGCTCATTGGCCTCCTCATCGACGTAGAGCTGGCCCGCGATGAACAGGAAGTCATAGCAGGCGCCGTGCAGCAGGATAGCGGCGAAGATCAACGCGGTCTGCGTCCCGCCGCCGTCGGCGCTGAAGCCGAGGGCGAAGTAGCGGGCGACCCAGCAGGCGATGCCCATGAAGATCGTCACCTTGTAGCCGAACCGGCGCAGGAAGAACGGCAGCAGCAGGAAAAAGATGACGTCAGAAACCTGCGCGAGGGAGGTCTTCTCCAGCATGTTGGTCCACTTCAGCTCGGACAGGTACACGCCGAGATTCACGAAGTAGAAGTAGAGCGGGATACAGATCAGGAACATGCACAGGATGAAGATCGCGAACGAGGGCTTTTTCAGGAGCGCGAGGGCGTCGAGCCCGAGGATCTCTCCGAGGCTCACGTTGGCGCCGGTCTTCTTCGGCGGCGTGTGCGGCAGCGAGAGCGAGAACAGTCCGAAGACGATCGAGGCGCCGCCGGCCAGGTAGAACTGCACCGGGGACTCCGCGCTAGCGATGAAGCCGAGGCCGAAGAGGCCGGCGATCCAGCCGACCGCCGAGAGCATCTTCACCCGCGGGAAATCCACCTTCGGGTTGGTGAGGTGGGTGAGGGAGAGGGAATTGCCCAGCGCGAGCGTCGGCACGTACAGCGCGCAGTAGACGATCAGCATCGGGTAGAACGACGCGAAGGTCGTGCACCGCGGGATGAGGCAGAGCACCACGCCGCCGAGCAGGCCGCAGACCGCGAGAATCTTTTCGGAGGCGAAGAAGCGGTCGGCGATCAGGCCGACGAGGAACGGCGAAATCATCGCGCCGATGGCGAAGGCGCCGTACGCGAGGCCGATCTGGGCACCCTCGAACTTGAGGGTGACCGCGAGGTAGGGGCCCATGCTCACGTACCATGCTCCCCAGATGAAGTACTGGAGGAACATGAAGATGCTGAGCCGGGTTTTGAGGGAGGATGAATCACTCATGGGGAGGGCGGGGTTCTGGGTTGGGGACACAAAAAAAGTGCGGAAACAAATCAGTGCATCTCGACCTGGCAGCTGCCGAGGCCACCGCGGAAGAAGTTGAACTGCACGTTGGGGTGGTCGGCGAGCAGGGACATCGGCACCGCGCTGTCAGCGATGCCCTTGGAGATCATGAGCGTGGTAAGCCGCTGGCCGAGGGCGTTGTCGTGCATGCCCGCCTGCCAGATGGAGACCTTCTCCGCCTTCCACGTTTCCACCGGCCCCACCGTGATGGCCTGCGTGGGCACCAGCGAGATGTTGCCGCCGCCGGAGGTGCGGGCGTTCTGCGCCAGCGTCACCGGATGCAGTTCAACGACGCGGGTTCCGAGCCGGCGGTATTCCGCGGGAGTGGGCGGAGCGTTGCGGTATTTACCGGCGCGACGCACGGGATCATTGAAGGCCCAGTGCTTGATGTCACCCTGCCCGCCTTGCATCACCGCGCACCGCACTCCGTCCCAGCTGCGGCGATAGGCCTCCAGCTTCGCCTTCGGGAAATGCAGGTTGGCCTCGGGCATCGCGAGCTCACGGCGGATACGGTTGAAGCACAGTTCGCGGTCGGCGCGCTCGAACGACAACGGGTGCGAGGTCGGCACCTCGGCGCCGTCGGCGTACCACTCGTCCATGCCCCAGAAATGCGCGTGCCGGAGGGAAAGCCCGAGCTCGTTCACCAAACGCGCCACCAATGGGAGTTGCTCGGTGGGTCCGATCGGGCCGCAAATTCCCACCGGGTTGTCGGCCGTGGCCTGCCGCCAGGCGGTGATGTACTCCAACGCCTCGGCGAGATAAAAATCCTCGAGTGTGTCGTAGAACACGACGCGGAAGCCGTCGCGAGACAGCCGTGCCATCTGGGCGGGCGTGAGGCGCGCGGCCTCCTCGATAAGTTCGGTGTCCAGGGTGGTGTAATCCCACCAGTCAGGGGCGATGGTGCTGAATTTGCGGGGCATGATGGTTGTGAAAAACGAACCGGACTCAGGGGTGCTCGAGCGTGCGGGCGTAGGCGGCGTTGACGCGATAACGTCGGCCGAGCGCCTCGCGCAGCGGATCGGCGCCGGCCGCGCAGAATCCCATGTGTGCGTGCCTTCGCCAGCCCTCGGCATGGCGAAAACGGCGGGAGCGGCGGCCCATTTCTAGCGACATCCGCTCCATCTCGCGCAGGTAGGAGTTCATGCCCTGCGACGACTGCAGCCAGCCGTGCTGGCTCTCGTGGCAGGCGAGCGCCGCCAGCTTGGTCTCCTGCACCGAGGTTGTTTCGACGTAGGCGCCGGCCTCGACCTTTCGGCCCAACGGGTCGCACAACCCGTGCGGCATCGCGTGGTAGACCGCGGTCTCGCCGCTCCATGCCGCTCGCCGCGGCGACGTGATGAAATTCGGCAACCCGCGCGAGAACGCCGCCGTCACGGCGATCCGGCACGTCTCCGTATGGTCCTCCATGTAGTCCTGTGGCGAGTGGGTCAGCACGATCGCGGGTTTCACCTCACGGATCACCGCGGCCACGCGGCGCAGCAGGGGCAGCGCGTAGAGGACCTCGAGGTCGTCGACGTGACTCGGGTGATAAACCGCCCCGAGTTTCGCCGCCGCGCGCCGCGCCTCCCGCGCCCGGATCCGGCGCAACGCGGCGGGACCGTGCACGAGACTTCCGCAGGAACCGCTGGAAAGGTTGAGGTAATGCGTGCGCCAACCCGCCTCGCGCAGCAGGCGCAGCGTGCCGGCCATCATGAACTCGATGTCGTCCGG
>JAURJO010000402.1 GCA_030832235.1 Verrucomicrobiota bacterium | reverse complement strand
TGGGAAACCACCACGATGGTCGTGCCGAAAGTGTCGCGCACGTGGCGGATCAGGTCGTCGAGCCGCCGCGAGGTCACGGGGTCGAGGCCGGCCGAGGGCTCGTCGAAAAACACGATCTCGGGGTCGAGCGCGAGGGCGCGGGCAAGGCCGGCACGTTTGCGCATGCCACCGCTCACCTCCGAAGGGTAGTAGTCCTCGAAACCGAGCAGGCCCACCTGCGCGAGCTTGAGCGTCGCGATCTCCTCGATCTCGCGGCGATCCAGCTCCGTGTACTCCTCGAGGGGCAGCTCGACGTTCTGGCGGAGGGTGAGCGAGCTCCACAACGCGCCGCCCTGGTACAGCAGCCCGAAGGTCCGCAGCAGCTCGCGGCGCGCCACGGGATCGGCGTCCGTGAACGGCCGCCCGAGGAAGCGCACCGTCCCGCGCGAGGGCGCGTGCAGCCCCACCAGATGCCGGAGCAGCGTGCTTTTACCGCAGCCCGAGCCGCCGATGACGAAAAAAATCTCCCCGCGGGCGACGCGGAAACTCACGTCGCGCAGCACCGCGTCGCCGCCATAGCCGCACTCCAGGCCCTCGACCTCGATCGCCGGTCCCGCCGGCGGCTGTATGCTGGCGGCCATGGGCGTCGTCAGATCCCCAATGCGTTGAAGATCACCGCGAACAATGCATCGGCGACCACGATCAGCAGCAAAGCGGTGACCACCGCCGAGGTCGCCGCCTGGCCCACGCCCGCCGCGCTGCGCTCGGCCTGCAGTCCGCGCAGGCAGCTGGACAGGCCGATGATCACGCCGAAAGCGACGGCCTTGATGAAGCCCGAGGCGATGTCGGAGAGGTCGACGATCGTGAGCATCTCGACCCAGTAGGCCGCGGGCGGAATCGAAAGGAGCCCGTAGGCCACGACCATGCCGCCGAGGATGCCGAGGGCGTTGGCGTACATCGTGAGCAGCGGCATCATGATCGCCAGAGCCAGGATCCGCGGCAGCACCAGGAACTCCACCGGCGGGATGCCGAGCGTCTCGAGCGCGTCGATCTCCTCGCCCGCCTTCATGTTACCGAGCGTGGCCGCGAACGCCGCGCCCGTGCGGCCGGCCAGCACCACACCCGTCATCACCGCGCCCATCTCGCGCACCATCGAGAGCCCGATCATGTCGGCGATCCAGATATCGCCGCCGAACTGCCGCAGCACGAGCGCGCCAGTGTAGGCGAGCGTCACGCCGACCAGAAAGCTGATCAGGCTCACGATTGGCAGCGCCATCGCCCCGCATTGCTGCATCTCACCGAAGCAATCGGCCCAACGGAACTTGCCCGGGCGCCGCGCGAGCCGCTGCACGCCGAGGACGCATTCGCCGACAAAGCCAAGGATCGCGCGCGCCTTCGCCAGCGTGTCGGCGGTCGCCAGCCCGACGTTGGTGAGAAAACTCTCCGCGCGGTCGACCGGCACGCTGGTCTCGTGGGAACGCGCCAGTTGCGACAGCACCTCCCGCAGGTTCGCCGGCAGCGCGTCGGTGTCGCACGCGATCCCGTGCTCCCGCGCCCATTGCTGCGCGGCGAACACAAACAGCGGCAGCGAACTGTCCCAGCGACCGAGCTCGCCCGCGCGCAAACGCACGACAGCCGGGGTCCGCCCCTCGACCAGGGGCTTCCACGCAGGGCGCGGCGAGGTCACCCGCCAGACACCCTCGATCAATACATCGAGATCATCCCCGGACCAAGCGGCGCGCGCGACGGCGCGGGGAGGCTCGGGGGATTCGGGCATGCGATGATTTCACTCCCCGGCTCCGCGGGCGCCAAACCAATTCTCCCCGCAGTCGCGGACGTCTCCGAGGCCGCCCGTCGATTGCGCGGTTCGCGGTCTCGTGGCGGCCCGGAACCAGGATGGCCGCGAAGAGGCGCATGAGTCGCAAGGGACCGGGATAAAACCAAGGAGCCGGGGCAACCACGGATGGAGAGAAGCGACCCTCCGTTACCTCCGTTTGCTCCTGTCGGACGGTTTGGAACAGGAGGTAACGGAGGCAACAGAGAGGGAGAGTCCCCTCACCTCTCCGACGCCTCCTACCCATGCAGGCGACCGCACGGATTTTCCCTCTCATCCGCGCCATCAGCGAAATCCGCGGTCAAAGTTCACCGTCGTCGGAATCGCCTTCGGCCACACATTTGACGGCATAGTCTGGTGTCGCCGGACCCCGGCTACGGACGGGCCGTATTTATCCGTGTCGATTCGTGTTCATCCGTGGTTGCCCACCTCGCGGAGCTATTCGGGAGCGATTCCGCAAGACGCTTCGGTGGCGGCGGAGCCGCGCTGGAAAATCAGCGGTTAAAAACCCGGGGCGTTCGGAAACGCCTTCGGCCTTCGGCCCTCAATATTATCCGAGGCTGCAGCCTCGGCTACACCAAACCTAGGGTGCCTGGGTTTTCCGCGTGTTCCGAGTGTTCCGTGGGCCCAAATCCGGATTCCTCCCATTTGGAAATTACTCCCCGCCCCGTTTGTCGCACTCGTCTCCTGTATCTCCCGAGTCTCCCGCGCCTTCCCGAATCCGCTAGGTTTTACTCGTTTCCCGCGCCACGTGGCGCCACTTTCCCCGGCCTCCATGCGCCGCCACGCCACGCTGCTCCTTGATCTCGACGGCACCCTTGTGGACGCCTTCACGACGATCCACCGGGCCTATTGCCATGTGCTTCCGAAGTTCGGACTGCCGGAACCGTCGTTGGCGGAAGTGCGCCGCGCGGTGGGCGGGGGACTGGAGGCCGCCATGCGGCGCTTCCTGCCCGTGGACCGGATCCCGGCGGCGGTGCGCGAGCACATCGCTTACACCGAGAAAATCCTGCTCGACGACGTGGTCCTGCTGCCCGGCGCCCTCGAACTGGTGCGCGAACGCGCGGCCGCGGGGGTGAAGCTCGCGGCGTTCACCAACAAGCGCGGCGACCACTCGCGCCGGATCTGCGCCCACCTCGGCCTCACGCCGCACCTGTGCGGTGTCTTCGGCGCGAAGGACACCCCTTGGATCAAACCGCAGCCCGAGTTCGCCGCCCACGCGCTCGCCGCCCTCGGCGCCGAACCCGCGTCGACGCTCCTCATCGGCGACTCGCCCTTCGACGTGGCGGCCGCGCGCAACGGCGGCTTCCCGTGCTGGGCGGTGACCACCGGCACGCACGAGGCCGCACCCTTGCGCGAGGCCGGCGCCGAGCGGATCTTCAGCGGACTGCCCGAACTGCACACCGCGCTGCGGGCGGCCGGGGGTTGACCGGAAAGGCGCGGACGCCAAGCTCCGCTCCCGGGTCCCCGTAGTTCAACGGATAGAACCGTCGTTTCCTAAACGACTAATCCGAGTTCGATTCTCGGCGGGGGCACCATCCCGCCGGCCGCGTCCGCCAACCTCCCGCGCCAGCAAAGCATCCCAGGAGCAACGGATCACCGCCTGGATCCGGATGAGCGTGGTCGACTTGGGGTTGAGCTCGCCGGCCTCGATCTTCTGCACCGCCCGCGGATGAAGATCGATGAGCTCCGCGAGACGTTCCTGCGAGAAACCATGGGCCTTGCGGGCCGCCTGGATGTTCTCACCCAGGCGCGCCAACATCCCGGCATCCCCTTTTCTCCTCCGCGGCGGCACAGTCCAGCTTGACGGAATTGCGGTTTGACCACCACGCCCCATGAAGGCGTGCTAAAGAACCTGCGGTTAGTACCTGCTCGCCCGTGGTTCAATTCCGCAATTCTGTGTCAGATCCCGAACGACTTTCCCTCGAAGCGGCGCTGCTCTGGGCCACGCTCCCCGGCGGCGTCAAGCAACGCGCCGTCAACCAGGCATGGTGCCGAAACTGCCGCGACCGCGTGGCGCTGGCGCCCGGCTGGGCCGGGCGCGTGGAGGCGGGAAAACTCCTCCTAGAGGGATCGTGCCCCCGCTGCGGCTCGCCGATCACCCGGATCATCGACGCCACCACGGCGGAGCCCCCGTCGAGCTGAACCAACGGCCGCGTCCCGGAAACTTCGGATGCCGCCTAGGCGGCCGGTGCGGACGAAACGCCCGCCGCCCGGGCCTCTTCCTTTTTCACCAGAGCGTCCACGACCACCGCGGTGGTCACGTCGCAGCCGACGTTCGTGGCGGTGCGGCACATGTCGAGGATGCGGTCGACGCCGAGGATGATGCCGATGCCGGCGGGATCGATACCGAAGGTCGCGAGCAGGCCGGCGATGAGCGGCAGGGAACCGCCGGGGATGGCGGCAACCGCCACCGCGCTCAGCACCGAGAGCAGGAGCAACGTGAGTTGCTGGCCCACGCCGAGGTCGACGCCGAAGACCTGCGCCACGAAGAGCACCACACATCCCTCGTAGAGGGCCGTGCCGCTCATGTTCATCGTCGTGCCGAGCGGCAGGACGAATCCGGCCGTGCTCGGGTTGAGCCGCAGTCGCTCCGTCGCATTGCGCAGGGCCGCCGGCAGCGCGGCCGCGCTGGAGCTGGTCGAGAAGGCCGTCACGACGACCTCCTTGATCGCCGCGAAATATTCCCTCGGCCGCCAATTGGTCCAGACCCGCAGCCAGATCGTCATCGTGCCGAACAGGTGCAGGGCCATCACCGCGATGCACGAGAGGACGAAGACGCCGAGCGCGATGACGATGTCGATGCCGACGCGCACGACCACGCTGTAGATCATCGCGGGCACCGCGTAGGGCGCGAGGCGCAGCGCGAACTGCACGATGGTCGTCATCAGCTCGTTCACGGTCTCCAGCGCATCAAGCAGCCGCACACGGCGCTGCTCCGCCAGCATTGTGCCCGCGGCGCCGACCAGGATCGCGAACAGGATCAATGGCAGCACGTCACCGAGCGTCGTGCGGGTGTTGCCGACGAACGCCCCGAAAAGGTTCCGTGGCATGAACATCTCCACGATCGACATGAGCGTGAGCCCGGCCTGCTGCTGGTTGGCCACGTGCTTCTGCGC
>JAURJO010000401.1 GCA_030832235.1 Verrucomicrobiota bacterium | reverse complement strand
CGTCGCACGCTGATCTCGAGGTTCATCACCTGATAGGCCAGCTCGCGCGGGTCGGTCCCTATCCGCCGTCCCGGCTGGTCGCCCTCAAAGATGAGTACCGTCTCACCCGGCGGGAGCGTGAAACCGAAACGCATCTCACCGGGTTTAACCCCGAAGGTGTCACCGAAAAGCATCCGCTCGCCCGTGGTCACCCGCACGCGCTGCTCGCCCGTGCCCGCTCCGACGAGGCCGCTCAGCGCGACTTTCAACGGCGCCCGGCTGGCGTTCTGCAACCGCAGCTCGGCCTTGCCGGCGCTCCAGCGCCAGGTGTTGCGACCATGGCACTCGGGGCCATGCCAGCCCTTCCCGGGCGACACCCGCACCGCATCGCGCACCGTCCCCTCCACGCGCAACGCAAGGAACTCGCGCGGCGGCGAGTACTCGAAGACCGCGGCCGCGACCGTAAGATTTCCGACCAGCAGGACCGGGAGCCAACGCCGGCCACGCGGAACCAGGATGTTGAAAGCCAGCGTCATCGGCAGAAGCACGCGCGTTGAGGCGCCCGGGAACCCTTCCCAGACCGGCGTCGAGAGAAACACCATCATCCCCGCGAACGCCGCACCGATCCGCCACCAGCGGTCGTCCGGCCGCGGACGGAAGGCGAAGAAACCCCACTGAACCGCCAGCGCCAGCACCGTGGCGAGCGTCGCCCACGCAAGCGGCAGGGCGTCGGTGGCCGTCGCATCGCGCAGCGACGCACCGAGTTTCTCCACATAACCGGCAAACGGATATGTGAAGTTGCCCATTCCGGGATCCTCCGCCGGACCGAACCGGACCCGCACGTAGGCCATCCACGCGAGCAAAGGCAGCGCGACGAGCACGACCCGACCGGCCACGCCGGGCCAGGTTCGCGGCGACCGCGGGTCGAAGCGAAGTCCCGCCGCGGCGAGCAGGCTGGTTTCCTTCGCAAGGCCCGACAGCGCCAGCGCGGCGCCGCCGGCGATCCCGCGCCCGTCCTCCAGCCAGCGCATGGCGAGCGCGACGAGCAGCAGGGCCGGGCCGTCGACGAGCGAGTGGCGTACGCTCATGCACAAACCGTGGGAGAACATCACCGCGCACCAGCGGAGCACGTTGCCCCAATGGTCGGGCGGAAACCATCGCAGGAGCACCCAACCGAGCGCGAGCCAGCAGCCGACGTTGAGCACCGCGTACGCCTGCACGACCCAGGCCGGCCGGCCCGCGCCGAGAATCCAGGCCGCCCAACTCGTCAGGATGCGCCGCGCCCGATAGGGAAGATTGTCGATCGCCCGAAGCAGCTCCGGGTTGTCGAGCGCGGGATTCAGCGCCAACTGCACGTAGTAGGCGCCGTCGTAACCGGCCGAGCCCTCGTAGACATGATGCGGCACCCCGCGCAGCGCCGTGACCTTCGTCTCGCCGAGGATGTCGCCGATCGAAAGCAGGCTCGTGAAGCCGCGGTCGCGGTCGTGGAACTCCGCCACCGCGACGAGGAACAGGGCGACCATTCCGGCGAGCGCCACGCGCGGACGGAAACGGAGCCAACGCAGGAAAAAACCCCGGGGCGCCTCGTCGGGCGGAGGTGTCATGCGCGGCGGGCGGACCGGCGCCGCAGGGGTGCAGGCCGCGGGCCGCGCGGGCGCTTGAATTCCGAATTTGCCACAGGCAGGGTGCGCGAATCCCAAAACGCGACCGCGGCATGTCAAATCCGAATCCCCTCTCCGGCCGCGCCCGCGCGCGATGGCCGTTGCTCGCGGGGATCGCGGCTCTCGTGATCTACGCGGTCTTCCTCGGCCGGAACGCGGCGGTCGTGGCGGGCGGCGCGGATTCGTCGGGCTACCTTAACAGCGCACGACTCCTTCTGGAGGGGCGGCTCCAGGCCCCGTTGCGCGCACCGTCTGAGCTCGGTCCCGCCGCGTCGCTCGATGGGATGCACTTCCTGCCGCAGGGCTTTTTCCCTTCGCGCGAACGCGGGCTGCTCAACCCCACCTATCCCACGGGGCTGCCGTTGCATCTCGCCGCCGCGCACGCGGTGCTGGGTGCGCGCGCCGGCACGTTCGCCATTCTGCTCGGCGCGGCCGTCGCCTCGGTGGCGCTGATGTACCGCGCCGCGCGCGACCTGGGACTGGACCGGCCGCTCGCAACGGCGGGAGCCATCACCCTCGCCGCGTTCCCGGTCTTTCTTTTCACCTCGATCCAGCCGCTGAGCGACACGCTCGCCACTACATGGACGCTCGCGGCGCTCGTCGCGGGACTGCGCGCCGGAAGATCGCCGGGCTGGGCGGCCGTCGCCGGAGGAGCGTTCGCGATGGCGACGCTCGTGCGGCCGACGAACCTGTTGCTCGCCCCGGCGCTGCTCCTGCTTGTCGGACTTTCGCCCCGCCGGCTGCTGGCCTTCGCCGCCGGCGGCCTGCCGGGGGCGGCTTGGCTGGCATGGTACAACCACGCGCTGTACGGGCACCCACTAGCCTCGGGCTACGGCAACATCGGCGCGGCCTTCGCGCTCCACCACGGCGTCCCGACGGCGCTGCATTTCGCGAGATGGCTGGCGCTGCTCTTGCCGACGCTCCTGCTCGCGCTGCCCTTCGCCGCAGTCTCCCGCGGGGAGTTTCGCGACCGGCGCCTCACCGCGCTAGCGGTCGCGTTCCTCGCCATTACAGTCTGCTACGCGTTCTACGAAGTCTCGCACGAAGTCTGGTGGTGCCTGCGGTTCATCCTGCCCGCGGTACCGGCCCTCATCCTCGCGGGACTGCTGGGAGTGGAGGCGTTGGCGCGTGGTCCCGGCGCCCGCTGGCCGCGGGCGTTCCGGCCGGCGGCGGCCGCGGCGCTCGCACTCTGGGCCGTGGCGGCCGCGGTGCATTGGGCGCCGCGCCTCGCCGTGTTCGAGATGCGACGCTACGAACAGGCATATGCCGCCGGCGCGACTGCCGCCGCCGCCCGCTTCAAACCGGACGCGCTCGTCGTGTGCTCCGCCTTCAGCGGTTCGCTTTACTATTACACCCCGTTCGCCGTGCTGCGGTCCGACCAGATCGGTGCGGAGGACTTCAAACGTCACGCGCAGCGTCTCCACGCCGCCGGTCGCGAAATCGGCGCGGTGCTGTTCGAGTCGGAGGAAGTGGAGGCCTTCCGTCGGTGCCCCGGAAACTGGACCCGCGAGGCGCGCGTCGGCAACGTCGGCCTCTGGCGCCTCGCTCCGCCATGACCGACCCGTTGCTCCTGGATCTCTCCCACACCTGCCACACCCGGGCGCGCACCGGCGTGCAGCGCGTGGCGCGTTCGCTGCGGGCCGCCTTGGGCTCCGGCGCCGTCACAATCACGCACGATCCCCATCGCCGGATCTGGCGGACTTTGGAAGTCTGGGAGCGCGCCAACCTTGACCATCCCGGAGGCGCACGGGGCCGTGGCGCCCGTTGGCCGCTCGCGCGGCGCTGGCAGGCCAACCTCCGGCGGCTGTTCGGCGCGAAGGCTCCGCCATTGCCGGCCAACGCCGGTGTGGTCGTGCCCGAGATTTTTTCCCCGGCGGTGGCCGCGGCGCTGCCGGAGCTTTTCGCGACGACCGGCGGCCCGCGGGTCGCGGTTTTTCACGACGCGATCGCCCTCCGCCTGCCCGAGCTCACCCCCGCCGGCACCGTCGCCCGCTTCCCCGCCTACCTGCAGGAGTTGCTGGCGTTCGACGGTATCGCGGCCGTATCGGCCGACTCACGCGACGCGCTCCTCGAATACTGGCGCTGGCTCGGATTGTCGCGGACACCACCGGTGCGCGCGATCCCGCTCGGCACGGATTTCACGCCGCTCCCGCCGGCGCGGGCGCCTGAAGTCGCGCGTGATCTCCCGACGGTGCTTTGCGTCGGAAGCATCGAGGGTCGCAAGAACCACCTCGCGCTGCTCGAGGCCGCCGAGAGCCTGTGGGCGCGCGGGCACCGCTTTGAATTGCGCCTGATCGGGCTGGCGCAACCCGCCACCGGCGCCGCGGCCCTTGCACGGATCGAGGAGCTGCGGGCCGCCGGCCGCCCGGTGCGCCACGACGGTCCGGCCGACGACATGACAGTGGCGGCGGCCTACGCCGCGTGCACATTCACCGTCTACCCGTCCCTCGCCGAGGGCTTCGGTCTGCCTGTCCTGGAGAGCGTGGCGCACGGGAAGCCGTGCGTCTGCTCGAGCCGGGGCGCACTCGGCGAGGCCGCGGCCGGCGGTGGATGCCTTACCCTATCCGCGGTGACGGCAACCGAGCTCGCCGGCGGGATCGGCCGGCTGCTGGCGGAACCCGCCGCGCTCGCGGAACTTTCGGCGCAGGCCCGCCGCCGGCCGATCCGCACTTGGCGCGATCACGCCGCGGAACTCACCGCCTGGATCGCGGAACTGCGCGCGGCGCGGAGATAGGACCCGAAGGGGGAACTTTCGTTTGCAATCGCCCGTGGCGGGAACCACGGTTCGCGCGCCATGCCGCTCAGCCTCTTCACCCGCAACCGGAAAGCCCTGCTCTCCCGCTGCCAGGACGACTACGCGACGAAGATGCGGCTGAAATACGCGCCGTATTACCACGCGATGGAGGCCCAGTCGGGCACCAACGTGCGGTTGAACGGGAAGGACATGATCATGCTCTCGAGCAACGACTACCTCGGGTTGTCGTTCCACCCGAAGGTGATCGAGGCCGGGCAGGCGGCCATGCGCAAGTGGGGCACGAGCACGACCGGCGCGCGCACGTCCAACGGCTCGCGTTCCTATCACGTCGAGCTCGAGGAAAAGCTCGCCGAGTTCCTGGGCCGCGAGGCCTGCCACATCCACGTCGCCGGCTATCTCTCCTGCCTCTCCAGCGTGGCTTCGTTCGCGCAGAAGGGCGACCTTATCCTCGCCGACAAGAACATCCATTCGTGCCTGTGGGACGGCATCCGGCTATCGATGGCGACGGTGGAGCGCTTCTCCCACAACAGCCCCGACGACCTGCGCTCGGTGTTGACCACGCTCAATTCCGAGGCGGCGAAGATGCTCGTGATCGAGGGCGTATACTCGATGGAGGGCCACATCGCCCGACTCCCGGAACTCACCGAGATCGCCGAGGAGCACGGCTGCTTCACGGTGCTCGACGACGCCCACGGCTTCGGCGTCCTCGGCCGGCGCGGTCGCGGCACCGTCGACCATTTCAACCTCAACGAAAAGGTGGACGTCATCTGCGGCAGCATGTCGAAGTCCCTGGCCAGCACGGGCGGCTTCATCGCCGCCTCGAAGGAGATCATCGAGTACCTGCGCTCCCACTCGAAGCAGACGATCTTCTCCGCCGCCATCAGCCCGAGCCAGGCCGCCATCGCCCAGACTTCGCTCGAGATCATGCAGCAGGAGCCGGAGCACCTTGAGAAGCTCTGGGCCAACACCCGCCGCTACCGCGCGATGCTGAAGTCGCTCGGGCTCGACACTTGGGAGAGCGAGACCGCCGCCGTACCGATCGTCCTCGGCTCAAAAGAGCGGGTCTACCTCTTCTGGCGCGCCTTGATGGAAAAGGGCGTCTTCACCGTGATGTCGATCGCGCCCGCCGTGCCCGCCGGCAAGGACCTCGTCCGCACCGCCATCTCCGCGATGCACACCGAGGAGCAATTCGATCGGATCGCCGACGCGATGGCTTACGCCGTCCGCAAGCTCTGACCGAGGCGTCGCGCCGGCGGAACCGCAGCGGCTTCAGCGCAGCGGAACCGGCCGCTCTTCGACGCTTTCGCGCAACACGCGCAGCGCCGCGAGGTGCACCTCCGATTTCACATCCTGGCTGAACAGCCGGAACACCACCATCACACCCTCCCAGGCCTTAATGCCCACGGTGAGATGATGGTATTCGTTGGGCGGAAGATCGGACTTTCCCACCAGCGCCGCGTCGGTGAACACGCAAAGCGTGCCCGCCCCGCGCCGGGGAGCCAATTCCGTGAACTCCATCGCCTTCTCCACCGAACCCGCGACGTACTCCTGGAAGAACTCGACCATGAGCTCGTTGCGGCCGCGGAGCCGCAGCGCCTTGCCGTCGGGATCGGGTAGGAAGGAAAGCTCCAGGCTCGCCTTACCCTCGGCGGCGTTCAGCACCGCGCGCGGCGCCCCGCCCGCATCCCGCGCCTGCTCAAACTTGAAGCCCGTCGGCACCGCGATGGCGACCCGCCGCCCGTCCGGCAGCGTAACAGCCTCCTCCCGCTGCACCGCGGCCGTCGCGACCGCCACCATGGCAAGCAGCCCGCAACCCCTGCACCACCGGAAGAGTCCGGCCGAAAAACTGTGAATCGGGTCCGTCATCCTGTTTAGCCGCGGAAAACCATGTCACCCCAATTCCGAACCGCAAGGCCGGGCAGGCGACAGAACTAAAACTACCGCAGCGCTTCGTTCACCCACGGCGCGTCCAGCTCGGATCGCAGGCGCGGATCAAGTTGCAGACGGCGACGGTACTCCGCCCGGGCCGCCTCGGAGCCCAGGGGATGGTTTTTGACCGCCTCGCCCAAATATTCCCCGGCCTTCGCGTGACGGCCCGTCAGCACATGGAAGGGCACGATGGAAAACCAGAATCCGCCGCCGACCGGCATCCGGAACGGACGGCGCAGCGCCTCTTCATAGGCGACCGACAGCCGCCGGGCCTCTTCCAGCCGGCCCAGTCCGATCAACGCCCAGCCCTCCAGCATCTGCAGCCAAACCTGGTTGGGAGTACGCTCCCGTTCGCGCCGCACGGCGAGAAGCGCGGCCTCGTATTCCAAGGCCGCCAGCGAGGTCTTGCCCTGCAGTTTCAACAGATCTGCAATCAACAGGCTCTTGGGCCCGACGTATTGGAAGTCCTCCAGCCACGCGCCCGTGAGCGAGCGAAGCACGTCCAGCCCTTCCTCAGGACGGCCGGAGACCATCGCCAGCTCCCAACGGGCCACGGCGTAACGCTCGAACGTCCGCCCCACATCGGTGACTTCCTCAAGGTGGCGCCGCATACCCTCCACGTCCCCTCGCTGCCAAAGCGCGAGGTACGCCTTCCAGATCAGGGCGTTCGTCACCGGCTGCAGCTTCACGGCGGCGTCCAGCGCCTGCTCCATCGCGGTCAAGTTTCCTTTTTCACGATGGTAGAGCGCGAGCTCGTACTGCACCAGGGCATCGTCCGGAAAGAGCTGCGCCAGTGATTCTGCGAGACTTGTCCCGCGCGGTAAAGCGGCCCGCCGCTCCATTTCCTCGACCCCTGTATGCACCAGATTCGAAAGGGCGTTGTTTAGGAAACGCCGGAAATAAGCGCTCTGCGGCCGCAGGGCCACCGCTCGTTTCAGCAGAGGCAGCGCCCGCGGCCGGTCGGCCCCGCCGCGCACGAGGAAATAAATGCCAAGCGCGGCGATCGCCTCCGGATCATCCGGCGCCAGCTGGACCGCCCGCTCTGCGGAACGCCGCGCCGCCGTGAAGCGCTCCTCGGAGCGGTCGAAGCCGCGGAAAAGGAAGGTCACCTGTACGCGCGCCATCACCGCCAGCGCCTCGGCATCCATCGGCCGCCGATCCAGCACGCCGCGCACGATTTGATCAGCGAGGTCGTAATCCGCCCGGCTGACGTCCCGCTCCAGCACGTTCATCGCGCGGCGCAGATCCGGATCCCGCGGGAAACCAGAATCGGCCCGCTGCTCCTGCGCCCGCGCGCGCGCGATAATCTGCCGCTGGACCGACACCTCGTCGCGCACCGGGGCGCACCGGGGATCCAGCATCAGCCACACCGCGGTGACCGGCCATACGTCGCGGGAATCGTCGGCCCGCGAGAGCGTTTCGGCCACATCCGCGGCCCGACCGAGCGCCGCCTGCGTCTGCACGAGCAGACGGCGCGGCAGATGACCATCCGAACCTGCACCAGCGAGCACGGCCCGCAAGGCCGCGTCCGCCTCGTCCTTCCTGCCCAGCAGAGCGAGCAGCTCGGCGCGATGCAGGCGGCGGGCGGCGTCGTCGCCGCCCGTCCGGGCCGACTCGAGACGCGCCAAGGCGCGCGCCCACTCCTGCCGCGCGGCGTCAGGGCGTCGCGCTAGCTTGTGAGCAAGCCCCGCCAGATAAGCTCGAGAACCGAGGTCCCACGTGGCGTCGGAGGCGTCCTCCGGCAGCCCCTGCAGCACCGCCAGCATCCGATCACCATCGCCGCGCAGAAGCTGCGCGAAGGCCTCGATCCAAGGTGCCCCGTTCGCCTTCCGGTCCGCCGGGCGCAACGTTTCCAAACGCGCCAACGCGCCTTCCGTCTCTCCCCTCGCGATCAAGCGCAGGAATGCGATCTGCACCGCGGCGGCGGGCGTGGCCGCTCCGCCGGCCGGCTGCAACGCGACCTCCGCCTCCGCGAGTCGTCCGGCCGCAAGATGCGCCCGGAAGTCCGTCGATTCCGCCGCGGGCTGGCTGGCGACCCCGGCTGCACCGCTAGCGGGAGTCGGCGGGCCGCGGCGGAGGGAATACACGAGGCCCGCGGCCACGACGGCGACAACACCCGCGGCGGCGATCCACACCGCGGTTCGCCGGCGAGGCGGGACGTCCAACTGCGGCGCCTGCGGAGACCTCGGGGCTGCCGCGGGCGAGGCGGCGGGGGCGGCGGCCGGAGCATTCGGAGCGGGCTCAAGCAGATGGCGCACCCGGCCGACGAATTCATGGGGCGCAACGCCGCCGGGCAGCCGCGTCCACTGCACTTCGCGGAAACGTTCCGGCACGCGCGCCGCCGCCTCCGGCGTGTCATCGATGATGACCGGCACCAGAAACGCGCGGTCGTCCGCGATCAGGTGGGACCGGTCGACGGCGAGCTTCCACTCGAGCCGGAAATACCCCTCGGCCCGCCGCTGGGTGGTGGCGGAAATAACGGGCATGAACAGGGCGCAGTCCTTGATCTGCGCGCGGATCTTCCGATCCCAAGCGTCTCCGCCCAGCAGCTCGTTCCGATCGAACCAGACTTCGATCCCGGCGGTCCGCAGGGCGCCGGCGATGACCTCCACGACCGCGCCGTCCTCCCGCGCGTAACTCAGAAAAACCGCCCGTGTGGCCTCAGGCATAGCGGCGACTCGGGGTTGTTGGGAGGAAAGCCGGCACGGGGCGGATGAAACATAGCCGCGCCCGTGGGCGGCAAGCCCGATCACCCTCCGGCCCCGCCCGCCCGCGGCACTTGCCATCCGCCACCCGTGGTCGGTTCACTCCCGGCGCCCCGCATGAGAACCCCCGCCCTGCTCGCCGCCTTCCTCGCGTTCGCCGTCTCCACCCAAGCCGCGCCGCCGAATTTTCTCGTGATCCTCGCCGACGACCTCGGCTGGTCCGACCTCGGCTGCTACGGCGGCGAAATCCCCACGCCCAACCTCGACGCCCTCGCGCGCAACGGGCTGCGCTTCACCCAGGCCTACAACACCGCGCGCTGCTGGCCGTCCCGGGCGGCGATCACCACCGGTTATTACGCGCAGCAGGTTCGCCGTGACATGGTACCGGGCGTGGCAAGCGGCGGCCGCGGCGTGCGTCCCGCTTGGGCG
>JAURJO010000400.1 GCA_030832235.1 Verrucomicrobiota bacterium | reverse complement strand
CCTTTGCAGCCGAGCAGCCACTCGGCGAAGGGTCCGCCCTTCACCCGCGGGATGGTCTTCGGAGGAAGACTGGGAGCGATTTCGCGCATCTTCACCTCGGGGATGATACGCACCGTCTCGTAGTAGAAGCTGCACAGCACCGTCGCCTTGCTGCCGAAGAGGATAGTGCCCGCCTCGCTGTTCAGGTCGCGGCCCAGCTCCAACTCCTTCGGGAGGGGCGGCATCAGGCCGCCGTCGGACCACGTGTACTTCACCGGAGGCAGGTTGCCGCGGGCGGGGAAGTAATTCGTGACCACCGAGGCCAGGGGGCAGGCGTCCTCGGTCGCCTGGGTCGACATCGCCTCGACCGCCGTGGGCGCGCCGAGGTTCAACGCCCAATAGGCGCCGTCCATGATGTGGCACGCGACGTCACCGAACGGGCCGGTGCCGAAATCCCACCAGCCGCGCCATTTCCACGGCATGTAAGCGGGATCGTAGGCACGTTCCTTGGCCACCCCGAGCCAGGCGTCCCAATTCACGCCTTTCGGCACCACGGGTATGAACTTGGAGTGGTCGGGCTTCTTGAAGGATCCGACCGGCTCGCGCCAGGGCGGGAAGAACGGGCGGTTGGTCCAGCTGACCACTTCACGAACCTCTCCGAGCACACCGGCCTCGACCCATTCCTTCAGGATGCGACAGCCTTCGTCGGCGTGACCCTGGTTGCCCATCTGGGTGATGACCTTCTTTTCGCGCGCCTTCTCGGTGAGCTGGCGAGCCTCCCAGACGGTGTGCGTCATCGGCTTCTCCACGTACACGTGCTTGCCGAGCGACATCGCGGTCATCGCGGCGGGGAAGTGCATGTGGTCGGGGGTCGAGATCGTGACCGCGTCGATCTTGTTGCCCAGCTTGTCGAACATCTTCCGGTAGTCGTTGAAACGCGCCGCCGACTCCTGGCGCGCGGCCTCCTCGGGATACTTTTCGCGGAAGGATTTCAGCGAGCCGTTGCAGCGCTCCTCGTCGACGTCGCAGATCGCGACGATATTCTCGTCCTTCATTCCCTGCACGGCGGCGCCGCCGCGGCCGCCCGCGCCGATGACGGCGACGTTGAGGCGCTGATTCGGGGAGGGGGTGCCGGCCGGCTGGGAACGGAGCACGGCGGGAAACGCGAGCGTGCTCGCGAGAGATGATGACTTGATGAACGAACGGCGGGTCTGCATGGGGATGGTTTTTCCGGGGATGAAGGGTTCGGACTCGGAGGGAACGAATCGGGTTCGACGCTGATGGCAACGGCAGCTTCAACGGTTCCATGCCCCTCGTTTCACTCTCCTCCCATAGCGTCCTCCTCGTTGTCGGGGTCGCGTTCGCGCTGATTTCCTCGGCCCGTGCCGCCGGAGAGTGGCAGGCGCTCTTCGACGGCAAGTCGACGGCGGCGTGGCGTACGCTCGGGAAGCCCGCTGATGCTCCGGTCGCGTGGCGCGTCGAGGACGGCGCGCTCTCTTGGGTAAAGGGCGGCGGCAACCTCGCGACCCGCGAAACGTACGCCGATTTCGAGTTGGAGCTGGAATGGCGGATCTCGCCTGGCGGTAACAGCGGCGTGCTGTTCCGTGTGGATCCGGGCGCCGCGCGGCCGCCGTTCAGCGGTCCGGAGATCCAGATTCTCGACGACAGCACCCACAAGGACGGCCGTAGCCCGCTGACGTCCACCGGTGCCCTCTACGCCTTGTATGCGCCGAAAACCGCCGCGGCGAAACCGACTGGCTCCTGGAACCAGCTGCGCCTGCGCGTGCAGGGCGGGCGTGTCCAGTCGTGGCTCAACGGCTCATTGACCGTCGACGCCGAGATCGGCAGCCGTGACTGGAACGAGCGTGTGGCCGCCAGCAAGTTTTCCCCGCACCCGCAGTTCGCGAAGGCACCGGCCGGCGTGATCGTGCTGCAGGATCACAATAATCCGGTGTGGTTCCGCGCCATCCGGATCCGGCGACTCTGAGCGGCCGCGCGCGGGCCGATTAGAATCGGCCGGTGATGCCGGCGACGATCTTCAGCGGGAATTTCCGGTTGTTGATCACGCGGTCTGGGTAGGCGGCGTAGACGGTGTCGAGATCGACCGAGAACATGTTGTCGAGATCGAGGAATAGGCTCGCGTTGCGCGTCACGGCGTAGCGCGACTTCCAGACCCAGGTGATTTTCTCCTTCTGGTACTGCACGAGCGCGGGTGTCGCGGAGTTGGCCGTCAGGTAAGTGCCGCGGTAGATCGCCTGCAGGCGCAGGTCGAGGCCGCGGCCGCGGTAGCTCAGTCCCAAGTTGCCCGACTTGTTCACGAAGCCCGGCAGGCTGTTGTTGGTGAGCACCGTCGCGCCGCCGTAATTTCCCTCGGTGCGGAGCGCGGTGTAGTTGGCGCTGAGGCCGAATCCTTTCGCCCAGCCCGGCAGGAACGTGAGTTGCTGCTGGTAGCTGAACTCAAGGCCGTCGATGCGCGCCGATCCGCCGTTGCGCTGCGTCGTGAGCGTGTAACCGGCGTAGAGTCCGTCGAAGCCGTTGTCCTGTCCGTTGCCGATGATCTGGCTGCTGTCGGTGTAGATGTAGTCGCGGATGTTCTTCCGGAACGCGCCGACCGAAATCATGCCCTGCGGACGGAAGTAGTACTCGGCGGTGAGGTCGTAGTTGTCGGCCTGCTGCGGGCCCAGGTTCGGATTGCTGGCGGTCACCCGCATCGTGTCGTCGTTCACCTGGTCGTTCGGAATGATCGAGCCGAAGCCCGGGCGGCCCACGCCCGTCGACCAGCTGGCGCGGGTGACGAGGTTTGCGAGCGGCTCGTAGCGAAGATGCACGCCGGGGAGGACGACGCGATAATGACCCTCGTTGGTGGTACGCGTGCCGTACTGCGCCTCCGCTCGGCGGATGATCTCGGCGTCGGTCAACGTTCCGGTCCACGCGGCGCGACGCGCCTTCTCCGCCGGAGAAATATAATTCAGCGGACCTTCGCCGGCGACACGGGTGTCCTCGACACGTACTCCCGTGAGCAGGGAGACCGGTCCGAGCCGGGCCTGGCCGAGGAGATAGGCGGCGGCGATGCGTTCCTCGACGAATTTGAGCGCCTGGAGCGCGGTCGGGGCGCCGAACGCGATGTCCTCGCGCCAGTAGCGGGGGTTCTCCGCCAGATGGCGCGCGAGGCCGTAGGGGTTGGGCCAGACCGGTGCGCCGCCGCGGCCGCCGTACGCCTTCTCCTCGTCCTTGCGATGGTAGCCCGTGACGTCGGTGAATTGGCCGATGCCGACGTTGTCGTCGGCGTTGCCGAGCACGCCGTCGGGTCCGGTCCAGCTCCAGCGACGGTTATAGCCCCAGAGGTCGCGCTGCTGGCGCTTCACATTGAAGCCGGTCTTCACAAACGCCGGAATCACGGTACGCAGGTCCTTCTTCAGGTCGAACTTCGCCGCCACCATCTCGTCGGTGCTGCGCTTGTCGTTCTGCGTGATCTGGAGCGCGGTGTAATTGTTGAGATCGTTCCAATCGGGCCCCTCGGTCTGCCGCACGGTGGGGTTCATGCCGTCGCGCGAGCGGTCGACGGTCCAGCCGATGCCGCCGAGGCGCAGGGAGATGACGTTCTGCGGCACGCCGTTGTAGGCGCCGGCGTTGGAGTAGGAGACACTGTAATCGATCGCGAGGCCGTCAAAGCGGTGGCGAACCATCGGCTGGAGCAGGTAGGTGCGGCCCGAATTGTCCCACGCGTTGACCGAAATCGCGTTGGTCGAGAGCGTCGGGTGGGCGAAGACGCGCGTCACGTTGTCGGTGTAATTGGGATGGATGTAGCCCCCGCCGGTACGGCGCCCGGCGGCGTCGACCGTGGCGAGGACGTTGGGCGTCGCGGCGGTGGCGACGCCGACCGTCGAGAGCGTGCTCAGGCGGGTGTCGGGATTCTCGAAGTAATAGTTGTAGGAGAGGCTGACCGAGACCGTGGTGCGCGGGCTCCAGCGGTAGTCCACCTTGAGCCCGCTCGCGACGCGAGAGCGGGTGGCATTCTCCACGCGGCGGCCCATGGAGAAATTGAAGACGGCGCCGGGATCGTTGCGGCGTTCGAACGACTGCAGGGTGGTCGAGCCGGCGCCCGGCTGGCTGTGCACCGTTCCGGTGAGGGTGATGCCGATGTTCCGCTTCTCACCGTAGACATCCGAGTAGCTGAAGTTCAAAGACGGTCCGAATCCCTCGACGGGCGCCTTCCAGGTCGGGGCCGAGGCCTTGTAGGTCGGACGCGTGATGAAACCGAGGGTGTAGGTGAACACGCGCGGCACGGCGCGGTCGAACGCGCTTTTGGTGACGAGGTTTACGCTGCCGCCGATCGACGCGCCGTCCATGTCGGGCGTCGGCGCTTTGGTGACCTCGATGGTCTCGATGTTGCCGAGGGAAGCCTGGTCGAACTCGAAGGCGCGGCCGCCGTTGGCCGACTGCGCGCTGGCGACCTGCAGGCCGTCCATGGTGACGGCATTCAGATCGGGACCCACGCCGCGGATGCTTACTTGGCGTACGTCGTGACCGTTGTAGTTGGCGGTGATGCCGGCGATGCGCTGGAGGAGGTCGCCCACGTTGCCGTCGGCGACGTTGCCGAATGTGTCGGAAGAGACGATGGCCTTCACGTTGGGGGCCTGCCGCTGGAGGGTTTCGGCGAGCGCGGTGCCCTCGCGCTCCCCGGCGACCGTGAACTTGTCCAGTTTGTACACCTCGGCGGTCAGGGCGAAGTCGCGGGTTACGCGTTGGCCATCCGTGGCCCGCACCGAGGCGCGCTGCGGGTCGAGTCCGGTGAAACTCGCGATCACCGTGATGTCGCTACCCGCGGGCACCGACAGCGTGAAGCGACCCTCGCGGTCGGTCGCGGTGGATTGGGTGGTCCCGGCGATTGCGACCGTCGCGCCCTCGAGAAACGCCTGCGTGGCGGCGTTGCTGACCTGGCCGGTGAGAAAGGCATCGGCGGCGCCAGCCCTGATGGATCCTAGCGCGATAAGGAGAACCAGCGTGGCCAGTCGGGACGGGGTCGTGTGTGGCATAGTGAGTAGTGGAACCAAGGAGCGCGAGGATGCGCGCGCGTGCGTTTACGTTTCAAGTCTGGCGTCATTTAATGCTCCGCGGACTCGCGCGCGATGCCGGCCGTCGCCCATCTGGGCGGCGGCGCCTCAACGATTCTTCGCGAGGTGCCTCGAACCGTTCAAGAAAAGCATTCCGACCTTGCTCGCATCACGCGCATCGGGCGTGGGGAACGAGACGTGGCGCTCCACGCGTCCGTCCGGGAAGGTAAGGGTCAACTCGTAGCCTTCGCCCTTCCAATTTCCTTCCAAAGGCGCGGCCACGCTCCCGGCGGTCGCGATGGAGGTTGAATTTTCCGCCCGGAGTGACGCGCTGCGGTTCAAGGTGAAGGTGCCATCGCGACGCAGGTTGAGTCCGGAAACCGAGGACCCGCGTCCGGATGAATGGGAGTAGGACACGCCGCCCTCGAAGTATCCGGAGACCTTGCTCCAATCCGGCTTCGCGACCGCACTGAAAAGGCCGCCGTCCCAGGCGAAGCCCTGTCCGGAGGAATCCAGCTCGAAGTTTGATTCGGTCGTTTTCCCGTCCGACCACTTCGCGGTGAGTTTTTTGTTGGCCAGCGAGAAGCGGCCGTGGCGGCGCGAGTCGCGTTCAAGTTGCTCCGGGGTAAAGACCCCGCCGGGGGAATCGAAAACGCGGCCGTCGGCCGTGAAATACCAGAGTTTTTGCTCCAGGCTGCCGGTGGCCATCCAGAAGCGGGTCATGAAGAACAGCCCCTCTGGTCCGGCCGGAGTGATCCGGGAAGCCATCGGTAGCGCGACGGCCT
>JAURJO010000399.1 GCA_030832235.1 Verrucomicrobiota bacterium | reverse complement strand
TCTCAGGCTCGTTCCGCTCGGCGCCCTGTTCCTTTCCGCGACCCTGCCGGCGCAGGAGTCCCGTGACGCCGTCCCGGTGCCGCCGCCGGTGGCGCAGGCTCCGGTCCGCCTGCCTTCTCCGGAGATCCCGCGGGCGAACCAAGGCCAGCGGGTTTTTCCTCCATCACCCGACATGCTTGTCTCGCGGCAGAACGCCGAGGGTGTGCTCGAGGGGTTCCGGCGGGCGTACAAGACCGACGGCGCGCCGCGCATCGTGATCTACGTGAACCGCGCGTTGATGGATCCCGCTCCAACCGCCCCCTCCGGTGACAAATCCTCCCCGCCGCCGGCGCGGCCCGCGCCCGCTCTGGCCGACCAGCAGACGGTGCGCGAGGTGGAGCGCTTGTTCGGCCGCGCCTTTCGCCACGCCGGGGCGCAGCTCTCCGACCAGACCATCGCCGCCACGCTGCTGCCGGCGGAGCCCGGGACGCACCTCACGGGGGATCCGGCCGCGCGCCCGCGCGAGGCGCTCGCGAAAGTGGCCGATATCGCGATCGAGGTGCTGATTTCCAGCCGCAGCCTGGTCATTCCCGAACTCGGCGGCGACGCGATGCTCAACGTCCCCGACATTCAGGCGACTGCGATCCGGCTGAAGGACGCCGCGATCGTCGGGCAGGCCGCCACCAGCGATGTGATCGGGCGAGGGGCGCAGGCGGGCCGCGCGGTGCGGCGCTTCAGCATGCAGGACATCACGGAGGCGACGGCCCTCGCGCTGATGGAGGACATGCTCACCGGGCGTCGCTGACCGCGTCCGGGTCTTCCGCTTACTTTCGGGGCGGGAACGCGGTTTCCTTGGTCGCCTCCGCGATGTCGCGGAGTGCGCGATCGAGGGCTTCCTTGTCTTTGCCCTGCATCCGCACGTGCGGAGCGCCGGTGGAGAAATCGATCGTGGCGCCGTTCTGGATCGGGACCTCCAGCGGGGCAGGCACGGGGTCGTCGCGGCGCGTGGCGACCGACGGTGGGGGCAGGTTCAGGGCCGGCATTTTCACTTCCGGCAGCGGCGGAGGCGGAATGGGCGGCGGCTGGAAGGAGGTCGCGAAATCGCGGTTGATGCGCCGGTGGTCGGGCTTGGCGGAAGTCTCCCGGAGGGCGGGCCGGATCGTGGCGAAGTAAAAGGCCGCGATCGCGGCCACAAGGACGACGGCCCAGACGAGGCGGGACTTCATCGGGAAAACATCTCCGGTGGCGCTGGATTTCCGCGGGGAGCACTCATGGCGAGGCCGTCTTGGCGAGATGCGTCGCGAGCCAGGTTTCGGTTTCCCAGAGCACGTGCAGCAGGCTCTCACGGGCGCGGTAGCCGTGGCTCTCGTGGGGGAGGACGATGTAGCGGGCGGTCGCGCCATGGCCCTTCAGCGCGGCGTAGAAGCGTTCGCTCTGGATCGGGAACGTGCCCGAGTTGTTGTCGCTTGCGCCGTGGATGAGGAGGATCGGCGCCTTGATGCGGTTGGCGTGGTTGAAGGGCGACATCTGGGCGTAAACCTGCGGCGCCTGCCAGAACCAGCGCGTCTCACTCTGGAATCCGAACGGCGTGAGCGTGCGGTTGTAAGCGCCACTGCGCGCGATGCCGGCGCGGAAGAGCGTCGAGTGCGCGAGGAGGTTGGCGGTCATGAACGCGCCATAGCTATGGCCCCCCACCGCGACGCGCTTCTCGTCGGTGACGCCCCGCTTCACCAACTCATCGATCGCGGCCTTGGCGTTGGCCACCAGTTGCTCGACGTAGGCGTCGTTGGGTTTTCCACCCTTCGGGGCGATGATCGGCATGGCCGGATCGTCGAACACCGCGTAGCCGGCGAGCGTGAAGGGCAGGGGCCCCGTCGGGCTCACGCGCGCGAAGCGTTCCGGCGTCGCCTTCACCTGGCTCGCGTTTTCCGCGTCGAGGAATTCGCGCGGGTAGGCCCAGAGCAACGTGGGCAACGGGCCCTGCGCGGGGGTCCATCCCGGGGGCAGGTACAGCGTGCCGGAGAGCGGCACGCCGTCGGGCCGCTGGTAGCGCACCACCTCGCGTCGAACGTCGTTGAACGCGGGATGCGGGTTGCGGTTCGCCGTCAGCGGCGTGAGCGCGCCGTTCGGGTAGTCGCGCACGAGGAAATTCAATGGCTCCGTCGCCGACTCGCGGCTCACCAGCGCGCGCGTGAAGCCGGCGTCGAGAAACGCCACAAATTCCTCGTAATACGGGGGCGTCGAGCGCCAGAGACGGCGCGTGGTGCCCGTTGCGGGATCGAGTTCGTCGAGGAACGGCCGGTCGCCGTCGGGCGACGCGCCCTGGCCGTGAAAGAAGAGGCGTCCGCCGGGACCGCGCGCGAGCACCAGGCGGCCGAGGGCGTTGCGGACCGTGGCGGCCCGGCCGGGATCGCGGTAACGGTCTTCCGTTTTGCGTTCGAACAGGAGCTTCCGCGCGGAGCCGGGCGTGCCGGGCGCCACATTCCACAACCGCGTGACGCGGGTCGTGGTCCACGTCTCGGAGACGAGGGCGAGGCCGTCGTCACCCCATTGCACGCCGGTGACGCGGTACTCGAAGCGTTGCTGCTCGACCGGCTTGCCGTTGAAAGGAGCCGGGTGCGTGAACCAGGCATCCCGCGCGGTTTTTCCGTCGGGCTGCTTTGCATTGCGGCCGAGATCCTGGGTCCAGCTGAGCGTCGCCGGCGCGTCGGCGCGCCAGCCCACCCCCCGTGGTCCGGGGCGTACGCTGCCATTGTCGGACCCCTCGTTGAGCGGCAGCGAGGCCACGCGGTATTCCCGTCGGCCGGCGCGATCATGGACGTCGATCGTCACCGGGAAGCGGCTCGAGGGCACGAGGTAGGAATAGGGACGTTGCAGGGTTTCGACGATCAGGTGTTGCCCGTCGGGTGAGGGGAGGACCGACGACAGCAACCCTCGGACCGGCAGCACGGTCTCGCGGCCGTCGAGGGTGACGAGCGCGAGTTCGCTGGTGCCGTAGTGATCGAAAAGCGCCTCGTCGTGCGGACTGCCGAGCAGTCCGTCGTAGGTGCGCGCGCCGGCGCGAACGCCCTTGCTCTCCTGCACGACGGGGCCGGCCGGCACCGCGGGCTCGATCGGGGCGGGCCCGCGTCCGGCGGGGATGCGGCGGATGAGCAGGGTGGTGTTATCCAGCCAAACCACGGGATCGCCGAAGAAACCGTTGAGGACCGGATCGGTGAGGCGGCGGGTCGCTGCGGCGGCGACGTCGACCAGCCAGAGGGCGGAGCCTTGGGTGAACACGAGGGTGAGCGCGAGGTGGCGGCCGTCGCGGCTCCATTCGTAGCCGGCGATTCGTGCCCCCGTGGGCAGGCCGGTCACGCGTCGGGCGGGTCCGCCATCGAGCGGCTGTATCGAGAGCCCGGTGTAGGTCGCTTCGCGGCTGCGGCCGTTGGTCGCCGGGTTCACGCGCAGCCCGGCCAGCTTCAGCTCCGCTTGCGCGAGTTCGGCGATCGACGGCGCCTCGGGGCGATCCAGCAGCAGCAACCGTGTGCGGTCGGGGCTGAGCACGGCCACCGGCGAGCTCGGGGCATCGACGAGCGCGGCGAGGGGCGCGCTGGGCGTGCGGTAGACAGGTTCACCGGCGAGGAGCGGCAAAAGGGCGGCGAGCAACCCGGCGACGGCGTGCCGGAAAGGGGAGAGGGGCGGCATGACGAGGACGTTGCCGCGGGGTGCTTTCGGAAGCAACCGCGGGGCGGTGCTCGACGCCGCGGGCAGTTTCGCGTGCGATGGCTGCTTCATGGCGCTCACTTCTGATTACCTGCGCGAGCTGCGGCCGACGCTCGCGTTGGCGGCGCCGATCGTGGTCGGGCAGGTGAGCCAGATGCTCATGGGGGTTACGGACAGCGTGATGATCGGTCAGGCGGGCACGGTGCCGCTGGCGGCATCGGCCTTCGGCGGGAACATCTTCAATATTTTCTATGTGTTCGGCATCGGCTGGATGATTCCGGTGTCGATCTTCGTCTCCCGGGCGCGCGGGGCCGGGGAGCCGGCCGAAGCGGCGGAATACCTCCGGCACGGGTTGGCGTTGGCGCTGGTGATCGGGTTGGCGGAGTTCGTCGTGATGGCGCTGCTGGCGACCCAACTGCACCGCTTCGGCCAGCCGCCTGAGGTGCTGGCGATCGTGACCCCCTTCTACCTGCTCTTCGCTGCCTCGATCGTGCCGGTGCTGGTGTATCTGGCGTTGCGGCAATTCGCCGAGGCGATGGGGCACCCGTGGGTGCCGATGTTCATCATGCTGGCCGGGGTGGGGCTGAACGCCCTGCTCAACTGGATTTTCATCTACGGCCGCCTTGGCATGCCGGCGCTCGGGCTGACGGGGGCCGGAATCTCGACCCTGGTCTCCCGTTCGCTGGGAGCGCTCGTGATCCTGCTGTGGTTGTCGCGCTACCCGGCGATCCGCGAGGCGTGGCCCCGGTCGTGGCGTGGCGCTTTTTCCCGCGAGCGTTTTCGCCGCATGTTCAGCCTCGGTGCCCCGGCGGCGGGCATGCTCCTCTTCGAGACTACGGCGTTCGCCTTTTCCGGGATCATGGTCGGCTGGTTGGGCGCGGTGCCGCTGGCCGCGCACCAGATCGCGATCACGTGCGCGAGCTTTGCGTTCATGGTGCCGCTCGGGCTCTCGATCGCCGCAGGCATGCGCATGAGCCGCGCGGCCGGAGCGGGCGAACGTCACCGTTTGCGACCGATCGCGTTCGGGATCACGGGACTCGGGGTCGTCGTGATGGCGGTGTTCGCACTTTCCTTCTGGATCGGCGGCGGATTCATCGCGCGGCGTTTCGTGGAGGATGCGGCGGTGATCGCGCTCGCGGTGCAGTTGCTCGGGATCGCCGCGATTTTCCAATTGGCGGACGGTGTGCAGGTGATCGCGGCCGCGGCCCTCCGCGGCATCATGGACGCACGCGTGCCGGCCGTGATCACGCTGGTGGCGTATTGGGTGGTCGCGTTACCGCTCGGCTACGGGCTCGGTTTCTCCGCCGGCCACGGCGCCGCGGGGATCTGGGTAGGCATCGCGGGCGGACTTTCGTTCGCCGCGTTCTTTCTGGTGGCGAGGCTGGCGCGCCTTACGCGTCCGGAAGCCGCGACGTCAGCCGGTTAAAACTTCCACTCCAGCTCGAGGCTGGCGAAACCCGCGGAACCACCCGACTTCAGCTTGTAGCCGCGCTGCTCGTACTCCGCTTCGAGGAAGGGAACCAGGCCGGCGCCGAGCCGCGCGGAAAGGCCGGGCGAAGCCTCCCACTTCAGCGCGGGGCCCACGCGCACCGCCTTGTACTCGAGCCGCGTGCGGTTGAGCGCGGGCTTGTTGCGGCCGGCGGGCAGCGGGTCGTCGTTCACTTGGAACGAGCCGAAGTCCATCTCGGCCGTCAGCTCCGCCGTCCACGAACTGTCGATGCGCCAGGACGCGCCGGTGCGCGGGAAGCCGAGGAACGCCTTCCATCCGGGCGCGGGCGCCCAATCAAAGGTCGCGATCGGCAGGATACGCGTGAAGCCGCGGGCGCGGGAGTCGTACCGCAGGCCGAAGCCCGCGCTTAAGTCGGAGTCGAATTTGCGCATGGCGAGCGCGAGCAAACCGAGGCCGAAGCCCTCCGAGCCGAGGCCGTCGGAACTCGCGATGCCGGGGCTCACGCTGCCGATGAAGGTCCAGTCGGGCGACAGCACGCCGTAGATGTTGAGTCCGAGGTTCAGGCTCTGGAGATCGCCGGGCAGTGGCGTGCCCGCCTCGCGGTCGAGGCGATGATGGCGGTAGCTCAGGCTCACGCCCGGGAACCAGCTGGCGCTGAACGGCGGCAGCGGGACGTTGATCCGGGCGCTCGTTTGAAAGACGGAAATCCCGCCGGCGGCCGCGCCGCTCGCCTCGAGATCGGTCTGGCCGGTGAAACCGCTTTCAACCGTGAGTGTCACCTTGGCCGCGGCCGGGCGTCCGGAGGGCGCCGACGCGGCGGAGGCTGGGACTGGAAGAAAGGCCGCGGAGGCCGCGAGCAGGAGCAGACGGGAAAGTCGGGTGTTCATCGAGGAGTGGTTACGCGCCGGATGTCCCGCGGGATGCATCGGGTTGGCCGTTGCCGGCCGGATCGAGGCGCGCGCGGACCTCGTTTTCGGCGAGGCCCTCGATGCGGACGAGCTTCAGCCGCGAGGTGTCTCCACGCAGGACGGTGACCGCGCGACGGGGCAGACCGAGCTCATCGGCGAGGAATTCACACAGGGCTTCGTTGGCCCTGCCCTCGACCGGGGGAGCCTTCACCCTCACCTTCAGGGCTTCGCCGAGCCAGCCGGCCACCGCGCTGCGCGGCGCGTTGGGGACGGCCTTGATCGCCAGGGTGCAGGAGACGGCCATCACCTCGCGGCCTCGAATGCTTCCGCGAGCGCCCCGATGACATCCTCCGCCGGCTCGGTGCCGCAGCATAGCCGTAGCAGGTCGGGGTCGACGCCGCTCGCTGCTAGCTCGGTCAGACCGGCCGGCGTCGTGACGAGGTCGTAGTGCGCGAGGTACATGAACGGGCAGACCAGCGTCGTTTTCATCCCGAAGCTGGGGCCCTTCGGCAGGCGCAGATGATCGTAGAATGTCTCGAGCGCCCCTCGGCGGTGCAGCGTGAACGTGATGACCCCGCCGGTCGCGTCCGAAGCCCGGGCGATCCGCTGGAAATTCGCCGCGCAAGATGGCTGCCGGGCCCAGCGAACCTCCCGCACCGCGGGATGTGATTCCAGAAACGCCGCGACGCGTGCGGTGTTGGCGTGGATTTTCGCCAGCACCTCTCGTGTGTCGCCGATCTGGGCCGCGAGGCGGGAGAGATCGCGCGGGTAAACCGGTTCGAGCTCCGCCGGCACAGCTTCGCGCAGCGCGGCGGCGTCGCGGCCGGCGGGGTTCACCGCGACGAGGCCCGCGGTGAGGTCGCCCTCGCTGGCGGCGTATTTGGTCAGGCTCGCCACCACCAGATCGGCGTGCGTCAGCACATTGACGTTGTGGATCGAAGCGATCGACGGGTCGACGATGAGGAGCGCGCCGTGGCGACGGCACAGTTCGCCCAAGGCGGGCAGGTCGGGCGTCTGGATCAGCGGGTTCGTGGGCACCTCTGCGATCACGCCGGCCACGCGCGCGCCCAACGTGCCGAGCACGTTTTCAATGCCGCGCAGGTCAAGCGGATCGCGGACGTGGATGTGGTTGCCCGGGGCGCCGGTGAAGCGTTGCAGAATCGCGATCGTGTCGAGGTAGAGCCAGCCGAGCTGGAGCCAGACGGTGCGACCGCGCGCCGATTGCAGCGCCGCGGCGGCGCGGAAGGCCGCCCAGACCGCGTTCATGCCGCTGGGCGCGAGAAATACGTCCGCGTCCGTCGCTTCGGGCAGCGCGGCGCGCAGCTGGGCATGCACGTGCGCGGCGGGGTCACCCGCGAAAAGGGCCTCGGTTTGCGCCGCGGGCAGGAGCCCGAGGCGCACCAGGTGATCCTCGGCTTCGCGGGATGAAAGGAATCCACCGGTGTTCTGCAGGTAGGTCTTGGCGCGGGCGGAAAGTTCCGGCGAGACCGGATGCGAGACGCCGTGCAATCCGTCGCGTGAAAAGGGGCGCGCATCGCCAGCCGTCCCGAGGTGCGCGGTGAGGCGGGTCGTGGCCCTCCCGGAAGGCACGAGCCAAAGTTCGCGGCCGCGCAGCCCGTGATCCGAGGCGAGAAGGTGTTCCGTCAGCCGGCGGGCGAACGGGTGGACGACGAATCGCGGATAGCCCGAACTGAGCGCGCGCATCGTCTCGGGGTCCTTTTCCTCGTAGCCACGGACGTCGCGCATCGTGGGCAGGCTGCAGGAGACCGAGTGCGCTCCGCCGGGAATGCGTTGTCCGAGTTTCAGGTGTGCGAAGGCGGCCATGAAGACGGGCGGAGGAGCGTGCGGCCGCGCGGGGCCGACGCAACAGCGTCCTGTTTCCCGGCGCGGCAAGAAGAGCGTTGCGAACGGCGGCGCGCGCGGGATGTTGCGGGCGATGAAGGTCGTCTCGTGGAACGTCAACGGGGTGCGCGCGGCACTCGGCAAGGGTCTGCTGGAATGGATGCGGGCCTCGCGGGCCGACGTGATCTGCCTGCAGGAGGTCAAGGCCACGCCCGGCGACGTGCAGCACGTCGAGTGGCCGCGTGGTTACGAGGTGGCTTGGAATGCGGCCGGCAAGAAAGGCTACAGCGGCACCGCGCTGCTGTCCCGGGAGCGGCCGCTGGCGGTGACCAACGGCATCGGCCGGCCGGAGCACGACGCGGAAGGCCGGGCGATCACGGCCGAGTTCGCGGACCACTTCGTCGTCTGCGTCTACGTGCCCAACGCGCAGCATGAGCTGGCGCGGCTGGCGTTCCGGCAGGAATGGGACCGCGCGCTGCTGGCGTATGTCCGGCGGCTGGAAAAGCGGAAGCCGGTGCTTTTCTGCGGGGATCTGAACGTCGCGCACGAGGAGATCGACCTCGCGCGGCCGAAGGAGAACGTGGGCAACCCGGGTTTTTCCGACGAGGAGCGCGACGGTTTTCGCGACTACCTCAAGGCCGGTTTCATCGACACGTTCCGGGTGTTTGAACCGGGACCGGGACACTACAGCTGGTGGACGTACCGCGCTGGCGCGCGGGAGCGGAACATCGGGTGGCGCATCGACTACGTCATGGCCAGCGTGGCGCTGCGGCCGCGGCTCCGCCGGGCGTGGATCGAACCGCATGTGCGCGGGAGTGACCACTGTCCGGTCGGGCTGGAACTGAGTTGATCCCTCGATGCACGCCGAGCCCGCCGATCTGAAATCGCTGCTGCTCGCCGCCCCCGGGCGGCCACGCCTCGCGGTCGCGGAAAGCATGACGGGCGGCCGGCTGCAGGCGCGCATCACCGAGATACCCGGGGCTTCCGGATTTTTTCTCGGCGGGGTCACGGCTTACACCCTGGCGCAAAAAGTCGCGTTGCTGGGGGTGGACGAGGCCCACGCCGCGGCGGTGAAGTGCGTTTCGGAGCGCGTGGCGGGAGAAATGGCGCTTGGCGCCTGCCGGTTGTTCCGGGCCGACATCGCGCTGGCGACCACGGGTTACGCCGAGCCTTCACCGGCCGACGGCGTGGCCGATCCCTTTGCATGGGTGGCTCTCGCCGAAGCGGCGGGAGGAGGGCCTAAACTTGTCCGTGTTTTGCGCGTCGACTGTTCCGGCGCGGGTCGCACCGAGGCTCAGGCGCGCGTGGCTGATGCCGCCCTCGATCTTTTGCTGGGGCGCCTGCGGGCGCGCTGAAACGCGCTCAGGGCGCGAGGCGCTGCACCATCGCCATCAACGGCTGGACCTCCGCGGGGGGCTGCACCCAGTCGCTGTAGAGCAGCTCGGGCATGGTGTAACGGGTGTTGTAGAGGGAGAAGTTTGCCTTGTCGTTCCGCGCGATGCGGCCGGCCTTGATCGTGGCGCCGGCGAACACGCCGGCGGATTTCACGTAGGCCAGCATCGGCGTGCGCAGCAGTTCCTCGTTCACGCGCTCGGCCTCGGCGGCCTTGGGTCCGATCACGGCCTTCGCGTCGACACCCAGATTGAAGCGCCGGTTGAAGAGCATCCGCGGCGTGGCGTCGTCGGTGATGATGAACACGCTCTCGACCGACTTCGCGCCGAGTTGAAAGCCGAGGCTCGTCTCGCCCGCGCTGATCAGCACCGGGAGGCTCCAGCGTCCGTCGGCGCGCTTCACCATGATGATCCCGTAGCCCTCCTGCACTCCGAGCAGGAAACCGGCCTTGAATTGGTTGAGGATGATGACCGCTCGGGCCCGCTGCCAGACGGCGGCTGGAATCGCGGTGCGGGAGCGGGCTTGGAAATCCTGCAGGATCGCCTCGCAGGACTCGACCCGGGCCACGAGGTCCGCACGCGTGGAGTCGGCGCGGCCGATCGGGGCGCCCGCCAGCACGGCGAGCATGAGGAGCAGGAATTTCTTCATGACGGTTCGGAAAATCGGAGGCGGGGAGATTACACGAGCGCCGGGTCGATTGGAAAGCGCCGATTGCGATGAGTTCCCGTCGGGGATGCCGCCCGGCCGTCAATCGAGGCCGCGCGCGGCCACGTCGTCCTCATCCCATCCCAGATAATGCCCAAGCTCATGGAGATACGTGCGCTCGACTTCCTCGCGGAAGACCTCCGTGTCGCCCTCCGAGAAGTCCCGGAGATTTTCAAGGTAGAGCAAGATCTGCGGCGGGCTGGGATGATCAGCGCTGAATTCGGTACCGTGAGCGGATCCGGTGAACAGCCCGAGAATGTCGGTCGGAAACCCCTCCGCGATCACATCGGCTCCCGGCTTTTCCTCGTAGTGCACGGCCACGCCGCGGGCGAGGGCGCGCAGTTCGGGCGGCAGGCGCCGCTGGGCCGCTCCCACCGCGTCGGCTGCGATTTGCGTCAGACGTTCCGAGCCCATGGAATAGTCAGGCCCGCGGGGACGCTCACGGCACCTCGTAGACCTCGAGCAGCACGGAGCCGGCGGCCCGCGCGAGGTTGCTGGCCTGCACGGTGTAGGCGCCGGGCTCGAGGGTGAGCAGGAGGGCGGCGTCGCGGCTCTCGGCGCCGGACAGGCGGAATGCGCCCACGCGGTCGAAGGCTGCGGTGAGCCGCGGGGCGTCGAGCAGGCCCCAGTTCTCGTTGCTCGCGAGCAGCGCCGAGCCGCGGTACAGGGAGATCATCGGGAGGGCGACCGCGTCGGTCACGCCGAAGGCCGCAAGCGAGGGCCCCACCGCCCGCATGAGCAGGGTGCGCGGGCTTTTCCCCGCGACGACGAAGCCGGCGACGAGCGAGTCCCCGGCCGATACCACGCGGCCGCGGGCCGAGATGTTCACCAGCACGCGCTCGGCGGTGTCGGCCGGCGCGCCGGAGCGCGTCTCCACGGAAGCCGCGGAGGCGTTGAATTGCACGACGAACTTCGCGCCCTCGTTGAGGCGCATGCCGCGGAAGCGGCATTGGATCGTGGTCCCGCCCGTGTCCGTCACCTCGAGGATGCCGTACTGCTGCGTGCCGAGGAATGGTCCCACGGTGTAGGGGCCGCCCTTGGCGTTCCCGTCGCGGGTCAGCGGGGTGGAGTGCAAAACGATGATGGGTGCGCCGCCCCCGGTGGCGTAATCGGAGTGTGTGCCGTCGTCGTACGCGAGGGCGTGCATGTCGCCGGAAAAAATCACCAGGTTTCGGATACGGTTGTCACGGATGAAGTCCGCAATCTCGGCGCGTTCCGTGGCGTAGCCGCCCCACGAGTCGTCGCCGAGCGCGGCCGGGGCGATCCACGGCACGGGGCTCATCCAGATGATCAGCGGAAAGCCGGCGTCGCGCGCCGCGACCAGTTGTTCCTTGAGCCAAGCCTTTTGTCCCGCGCCGAGCTTGGACTTGCCCCGCCCCTCGGGCAGGGTCGCGGTGGAGGCGGCGCTGCGCAGGTCCGTCATGATGACCCGCACGCGACCGACGGTGAAGGCCTGTCCGATGGTGCCGTCGGTGGGGCCGAGGGGATAGTGGGGTACGCGTTCGCGGTACGCTGTCGTCGCCGCGCCCGCGCCGGGCGCCGTGCCGTCGCTGTTGTTGCCGCCCGAGAAATCATGGTCGTCCCACATGTAGGCGACCGGTGCGCTGCGGAACAGGGCGCCCTGCTTCGGGTGGTTGAGCACGGCGTCGATCATCGCGCGGTAATCCTCCACGACCGTGGTGCTGATGTCGCCGTAGTGCAGGTCGCCGTTGTAGAGCAGCAGAAGCGGATCTTCGGCGGCGACCGCCTCGTGGACGCGCGCGTCGGCGTCGCGCGGGTCGCCATCGCCGATCAGGGCCAGTTTGAAGGAGCCGGCCCCGCGCGGGAAGGTGCGGAAACGGCCGCGGGAGACCGTGTCGTCGCGCAACTGGCCGCCCACCTCGAGTCCGTAGTAATAGGCCGTCTGCGGTTCCAGTCCGCTGAGGTTAAAGGTCACGATATTGCCCGTGACCGCGCCCGAGACGGCCGAGGCGGTGTAGGTGGCGCCGTCGAGTTTCGCGTTAGAGGCGAGCGCGAGCCGCACGGCTTGTCCCGGCGAATTGAGCCGTACTTTCACCGTGGCGGTGGTCGGAGTCACATTGCCACACCACGCTCCGCCGGCGAACGGCGATGCGCTCTGCGCCCCGGCGCCCGGAGTCAGCGCGCAAGCTATCGCGATCGCGAGAAGCAGGCGGATCATGATGGGGACCTGAGGCATCAGCGGGTTTTCCAGTAAAGACGCGGTGAGAAAAAAACGGTTTTCCGGAAGATTCCCACGGCTGCGGTTCGCCTGCAAGGAAGAGCCGAGGAGATTGTTGCGCTGGCGGGTTATCCATCCAGAACGCCCTCGATGAGATCCTACCCCGGAATTGTCGCCTGCTTCCTCCTGGCATTCTCCCTCGCTCCGCTGCGCGCGGATCCCGTCATCAGCGAGTTCATGGCGGCCAACACGCGGACTCTCGCCGATTCCGACGAAAAATTCTCCGATTGGATCGAAATCCACAATCCGGATGCCGCCGCGGTGAACCTCGCCGGCTGGTATCTCACGGACGACGCCAAGGACCTCAAAAAATGGCAGTTCCCCGAGGTGAGTGTCCCGCCGGGCGGGTTTCTGGTGGTTTTCGCGTCGGGCAAGAGTCGCCGCGATCCTGGGGCGGAGCTCCACACGAGCTTCGAGCTCGACGCGGGCGGAGGGTACCTCGGCCTTGTCCGGCCCGACGGTGTTACGGTGGCCAGCCAGTTTGGCTCCAAGTACCCGTCGCAATGGGATGATTTCTCGTACGGTGTGACGCAGACGCTGGCGGCGGGGGAGACGGCCGCGACCGGCTACTTCCGTGCGCCCACGCCGCGCGCCCGCAACGGCGGCGCCGACACGCTGGCACTCACCGAGCTCGTGACGGTCTCGCGGGCGTCGGGTCCGTTTTCCGGGACGCTGTCCGTGACGCTCGCCGGCGCGGGGGACGGGCAGAAAATCCGGTACGTGCTGGCCGGGCCCGGCGCCGCCGGGGTGAACGTGCCGGAGCCCTCGGCGGAATCCCCTCAGTACAGCGGGCCGATCGCCGTGAGCGCCTCGTCGGTGCTGCGGGCCGCGGTGTTTTCATCCGACGACAAGCGGCGCGGGCGGCCGACCACGGCGCATTACGCGCGCTTGGGTGCGACGGGCTCCGCGCGGGTGGACACGTTTTCGAGCTCGTTGCCGCTCATGGTGGTCGACGTGCACGGTAGCGGCGGGATGGAGAAGGACGGCCGGGATCGCGCGGGATGGATCTATGCGTGGAATCCGTCCTCCGCCGGCGCCACGGCCCTGACGGGTGCGCCCGCCGTCGCCACCCCGCTTTCCATCAACGTAAGAGGCTCGTCCTCCGCCGAGTTTCCCAAGAGGGGCTACACGGTGAGGCTCCTCGACGCAGAAGGACGAGACAACGCCAAGGGGCTGT
>JAURJO010000398.1 GCA_030832235.1 Verrucomicrobiota bacterium | reverse complement strand
GGGACCAGCTCGCCGAGTATTACGCGATGGTACGCCATCTCGACGCCCAGATCGGACGCATTCTTGCGACCCTCGAGGCGCGCGGTTTCGCCGAAAACACAATCATCGTCTACGCGGCCGACAACGGCCTCGCGCTCGGCAGCCACGGCCTCCTCGGCAAGCAGAACGTCTTCGAGCCTTCGATGCGGGTACCGTTCATCATCCGCGGTCCGGGAATTCCCCGCGGGCGTACGATCGAGTCCTTCACCTACCTGCTCGATATCTTCCCGACGCTCTGCGACCTCACCGGTATCGCGCCCCCCGCCGGTGTGTTCGGCGAAAGCGTACGCCCGCTCTGGGAAGGCAAAAAGGAGAGGATTCGCGACACGGTCTTCCTGCCCTACATCCAGGTGCAGCGCGCCGTGCGCGACGAGCGCTGGAAGCTCATCCGTTATCCGAAGCTCGGTTACAGCCAGCTGTTCGACCTGCGAAACGATCCCGACGAAACCCGCTCCGTGTACGACGATCCCGCGAACGTGGCTCACGTGGCCCGACTCTCCGCCGCGATGAAAGCCTGGCAGCAAAAAGTCGGCGACACGCTCGTGGTGAACGAAGGAAGCACTCCGCCGCCTCGGATCGATCTTACCGGCAGGGAACGGAAGCCGGATCAGTGGCAACCCGACTGGATCATCCGAAAATATTTCACTCCCGCCAGGTGACGACGACGGGAGTCGGGACCGAGCTCCGGCTTCCTATCCGCATCCATAACCCATCCTGACCTCGCAATGTCCCTCGGCCGTCTCACGCAGCTGCTCGCGCTGATCCTCCTCCCGCCGCCCGTGGCCGCCGCGGCATCTCTCGACGGAGCATCCCTGATCGTGCTCGGCATCGCCCAGGATGGCGGTGCACCGCAAGCCGGCCGATTCGGCGATGCCCGCTGGGACGACGCAGCCAAGGCGCGCCACGTCGCCTGCCTGGGCCTTTTCGAGCCGCGCTCCGGACGAAGGTGGATGATCGACGCGACCCCGGATTTCCGACGCCAGCTGCTCGATCTCCGGCGCGCGTCCGGAGGCGCGGACCGCCCCGCGCTCGACGGCGTCTTCCTGACCCACGCGCACATCGGGCACTACACCGGCCTCATGTTTCTCGGCCACGAGTCCATGGGCGCGAAGGCGGTTCCCGTATGGGCGATGCCTAAAATGACGGAGTTTCTCCACCGTAACGGGCCTTGGGACCAGCTCGTGCGGTACGGCAACATCGAGCTCCGGCCGCTGGCCGCCGATGTCGCCGTTGAGCTCACCGAGGGGCTCTCCGTCACACCGATCTCCGTGCCCCATCGCCAGGAGTATTCCGAAGTTGTCGGGTTCCGCATCCAGGGTCGCGGGCGCGCGGCGCTGTTCATTCCCGACATCGACTCGTGGGAACAACTCGACGCGCAGGGCGTGCGCATCGAGGACCTCATCGCCTCGGTCAACCTCGCCTACATCGACGGCACCTTTTTCGCCAACGGGGAGATTCCGGGACGGGACATGACCGGCTTCCCGCATCCCTTCATTCGCCACAGCCTGCTCCGGTTCGCGTCCCTCCCCGCCGCCGAACGCGCGAAGATCCGCTTCATCCACCTCAATCACACCAACCCCGCATTGGATCCCACCTCCGCTGCTTCGCGTGAAATCGTGGCCGCCGGGATGAAAGTCGCCCGCGAAGGTGAGATCGAGCCGCTCGATGCCGGGTCGCCCCGCACGCCCGGTGCTCGGCCAAAAGGGTAAGCACGTCCCGGTTCATGCACCCCAAGGCAGGCCGGACACTCACCCCCAACGTGCGGCACAGAGCCCGAAGCCGAAACCACGGCCCCGATTGTCTGACACGCCTCGTCGGACGCGGGGATCCACTCGGGCCGCAATCCCCAAAAACAAACGGTGATTACCGGCGCTCGCTTTAATCCGGACACCCTCCTTCGGTGATACCGCACCCCATCCCATGACCCGCCTGACCCTACCCACGTCGATCCTCGCCGCCCTGACTGTGCTCACGTCTCTCTTGCGCGCCGCCGAGACCGGAGACCTCACGGGGCGGGTGCTGAACCAAACCACCAACCGCTACGTCAACCAGGCCCGCGTCGGCATCAAGGGAACGAACCTGCAAACCTTCACCGATGAGGCGGGCGCCTACCTTCTCAGTGGCATTCCCGCCGGACCCGCGACGGTTGTCGTGACCTTCACGGAGCTGACTCCCCGAGAGGAGCAGGTCGTGATCGTCGCCGGCCGCCGGACCGATTTGAATCTCACGTTGGCCCCTACTGGCGTCGTCCGGCTCGACGAGTTCCGCGTCAACGCCGCGCGTGAACTCGACGCCGAATCCATTTCCGCCAACGAGCAGCGCTACTCCCGCAATCTCAAGAACGTCACCTCGACCGACTCCATGGGCGAGATCGCCCAGAACAACATCGGCGAATTCGTGAAATACCTGCCTGGGGTCGGCGTCGAGTATCAGGGCAGCGACATCATCCGCATCAACGTCCGTGGCCTCAGTTCCGACAAGACCGAGGTCACTTCCGACGGGTTGGCCGAGGCCTCGGTCTTCGCGGACGAGCGTGAGAACACCCGCGCGCCGCGCCTTACCCAGTCGAGCACCGTCGGGATCGCGCGTATCGAGGTCAGGAAGGTCCCCCTGCCCTCCGACAGCGCCAATGCGATCGGCGGTTCCGTGAACATGGTCCGCCGCACGGCGTTCGAGTACGCGCGCCGGGAGATCAACCTGCGGGCCTCGTTCAATGCCAACAGCTACGATCTCACGCTCCGGCGCACGGGCGGCCCCGGCGACGAGCTCACCCGGAAGATCCGTCCCAGTTTCGATTTCAGCCTGGTGGACCCGCTATCGCGCAACCTCGGCTACACGCTCGGGATCGGCTACGGCGACGTGATGATGCCGTGGCACTACGCCGTGCCGACGTACAATTACGGCACGGCGGCGAGCAACGCCAACCCGGTCGCCGGAACGCCGGGTATCCAAAATCCGGCGATGACCAATTCGCTCCTCCACCAATCCTACTCCCGCCGCGTCCGCATCCCCCTCAGCCTCCGCGTCGACTGGCGCCCGGCACCCGAACTCACCCTCACGCCGTTCGTCTCGTACACGCGTCTCGACTCGTTGCACCGGGCGGACGTCCGCTTCCAGGCCAACACCGGCGCGACCACCTACAATGACAGCACCCGTTCGATGGGCGCCCGAGGGACCGGTACGTTCACCTACGTGAACCAACTCGAGGCCTGGCGCGACGAGTACGCCACCAATTCCAACGCCGGCCTGATCGCCAAATGGCGGCGGGGAGCATGGCAGGCCGAGGCGGCCGCCAACGCTTCACGCTCGATCTCCGAGTTCAAGGACACCGAGAACGGCTTCTTTTCATCCCCTTCCGACCAAGAAGGACGCAACCCGCGCATCGCGAACGTCACCGTGAACTTTCTCGACCTTAACTGGATGCTACCGGGTCGCATCGAGGCGACCGACGCCGCCGGGCAGGCGGTCGATTGGAGCCGGGCCGACAATTACTCGCTGCGCGCCGCCACGTCGCGTCCGCGTCTGATCCAGGGCGATGTGGCGTCGGCCTACGCCAAGCTGCGCCGCGACTTCGGCACCCGCGTGCCCTTCAGCCTCGAGCTCGGCGCGAACTACCGGCGGGAGAAGCGGGACCGGAAGCGCATGGACCTCAACACCTGGACCTACCTCGGACCAGACGGCGTGGCCGATTCTCCCGATGATCGCGCGGGCGTGATCGCCGCCGACACGTACCGCAAGGCGCCCGACGCCGAGTACGGCTATCCGCCGGTGGAGCACCTCAACATGGGGAAGTACTACCAGCTGTTCAAAGCGCACCCCGAGTATTTCCGCTACGAGGAGGCCATCTCCTACCGGCGCAGCGCCGAGAGCGTGAACAAACTCACCGAAACGGTCGACGCGCTCTATCTCATGGGCGAGACGCGGCTTTTCTCCAACCGGCTCGGCCTCGTGGGCGGCGCCCGTTACGAACGCTCGCGCGGCTTGGGCTACGGCTTCCTGCAGACACCCACGGAGGTTTTTCAGCGCAAGCCCGACGGCTCGTTCCTCCTCGTCAACGGCGCCCGAGTACGGAGACCCGAGGCGGGGGCCGCCGGGAGCCTTGCGGAGGCGAAGCTCATCTACCACCGCAATGGCGCCGTCGGGCGCGGCGAAAAGGAAGGCGTCTACCCCAGTCTGCACTCGTCCCTGTCCATCACCGAAAACATCTCCTTCAAACTGGCGTACGCGGCGACCCAGGCCCGGCCCGACTTCGCCGCGAGTTTGCTGCCGTCGACCACGGTGAGCCCGAGCAACATCACCGACCCCGCGCTCGGTTCGCTGGGCACGGTCACGATCCGAAATCCCCAGCTCAAGCCGTGGAGCGCCGACAATTACGATGCGCGGATCGAGTACTATCTGACGGGTGGCTACGTCGCCGTCGGCTATTACCGGAAGTTCATCCGCGACTTCGTGGTCTCGCGATCCGAGCTGCTGGAAACGCCAGCCGAGGCCGCCTCCGTGGGTCTCGAGCCCGAATATGTCGGCTGGACCGCCAGCACGTCGTTCAATTCCGGCAAGGCGATCGTGTCTGGCTGGGAGTTCGAGGTGCGAGTCGGTTTGGACCCAGTGCTGCCCCGTTTCGCGCGCGGATTCAGCCTGCGCGGTTCGCTCAACCTTTCCGACGCCGACGGCCAGCGGGGCGGCTGGGGCGCGATGAGCCGGCAGAAGGCGTCCACGATGCTGAATTACCAGAACTCTGGACTGCGCCTCGGCTTCGGCTGGAACTTCGAGGGCCGGATCGACGGCGCGCTCACGACGCTCGGTGGCGAGCCCGGGCAGTCCTACATCGAGGAGCGCAGCCTGTTCGACGCCACCGCGGAATACCGGCTCACGCGGCGCCTTTCGCTCTTCGCCTCCGGCACCAACCTGTTCAACGCCGGCCGCATCACCGCGCGCGAATCCGCCCGCCTGCCGCAATGGGCGAGACTCCAGCAGGCCTCCGCCTTCGGCGCCAATTACACCGTAGGCGCCAAAGCCTCGTTTTGACGGACTCCCGTTTGGTCAGCGCGTTTCACCTTCAAACCGGCAGGTCATCAGCGTTTATCGCCCGGACTTCAAAGAGTTTCATGAAACCCCACCGTTCCCCACGCGCCCTTCGCCGCACGTCGCGCCTCAGTTTCGTCGCGGCCGTACTCGGGCTTTCAGCCACCCAATTCCTCCGTGCCCAAGCTGCCGGCTCTGCTACGTCCGGACCGACGCGATCGATCGACGCCGCCGTCCAACTTTCCCCGTTTGAGGTCAACACCGGGCGCGACACCAGCTACGGCGCCCTGAACTCGACGTCGATCACCGCCTTCAATCTTCAGCTCCTGAAAACACCCGTCGCGGCTGATATCTTCACCGAGGAATTCATGCGGGACGTCGCCGTCACGACCGTGGAGGATCTGCTCAATGGCTACGGGGCGGGAGTCGGCCAGGTCTTCCCGACCCCTGACGCCAACTCGAACGACAATCAGCCGGGCGACCGCGTCGGGATAGGCCCGATCGGCTCGCGTGGCGTCGCCGGAAGCTTCACCCGCCGGAACGGCTTTGTGGCGAGCGCCACGAGTGCCAATTACACCGACATGTTCGACATGGAAAGGGTCGAACTGATCAAGGGGGCCAACGCCCTTCTCTACGGCTCAAGCGGCGCAGGGGGTGTCGTGAACACCAGCTCCAAACAAGCCAGGTTCGGATCCGACCGCCGACCGCTCAGCACGACCACCATTTCCTCCCGCAACGACCAGTTTGGTTCCAGCCGCTGGATGCTGGACGCCAATTACGGTCTCTCAAATCTTGCCTATCGCTTCGTACTCCTGAACGAGGAGCTGAGTTATCGGCGTCTCTTCATCGGCGCACAGACCAAGGCGTTTTACGGCACCGTGGCGGCGCGGTTTCCGCTCGGAACCACCGTGCGCCTGACCGGCCGCCGCACGGACAACAACCGCCTGCTCAACACGACCACCGGCGATCTCGGTTTCACCAACGCCACCCGCGATCCACGACATAATTTCGCGCTGCCATACCTGCTCGCGACCAATCAGGCCGGCGCCACCAATCCGAAGACTGGCGCGCCTTTTCCGGCCGGAGCGATCGCGAACGGCCGGCTCAGCTGGAACAATGCTTCGTCGTGGGGCGGCTGGACCCAGTCGGAAGACGTCGATGGTGAAAACTACACGCTCACCGCTGACTCCAACCCGACTCCTTGGCTGGCGGTGTCGATCGGAGTGCTGTACGACCGGTCCGTCAGTCAGCGCGGAGTCGGCGTAACGGCGCTGCTCGCCCCACGTGCGTTCAATTCCGCCAATCCCTACGATGATTGGGCAAACGGCTCCACCTTCGCGATGAACCGCAACAACGACGCCAACGCCGGTCGCAGAGTCGCGTATCGCGCCAGTGCGGTGGTGTCCAACGACCTCTTCCGCGGTCGCATCAAGAGCCAGACCGTCGTCGGCTACGACCTGAGTTTTGGGCCCGGGGTCAACGGGGGGCAGGTTAATTACCGCTATTACGAGGCGGATGAAAACTTTCGCCTCTACGATCGCACGAACCAGCGGCCGGCCGCCCTGGGTGGCGTTACCGGAAGCGACGCCCTCGGCCGCTTCCTGATGCCGACGCTGTACTGGCCCGTCGGCGGCGGGCCCGTGAAAAAGCCCTTCTTCAAACCCGGCTCACGCCGCGTTTCCTACGGCGGTCGTAATTACGTTCTCGAGGTTCAGAACCCGAGGAACCCGGCATGGGTTTCCCCGCTGAACCCGCTCGGCCTGCTCACGTTGGTGCCTGGCTACGCCAGTGTCGGCGGAGCCAATCTGGGCGATTACGCCGACCTGTCGAAAAACAGCGGAATCTACCTCGCGAATTACTCGCGCTGGTTCGACGACCGCCTGACCACCCTCGCCGGGTTTCGTTTCTCGAAGAGTTTCACCCGCGCACCGAACACCGTGGCGACCGGCACGCAGGCGTGGACCGACACCGACCGGCAGAGCAACAGCTACAACCTGGGGCTCAACTATCGCGTGAGATCTTGGTTGTATGCCTACTACAACGCCGGACGCACCTACTCGCCGCCGGTCCGCCCCGGCGATTTCTTCGGCAATCCGCCGAAGGACACCATTGGACTGAGCCAGGAAATCGGCTTCAAATACGAGCCCGCCAACGCCCGGATTTCGGGCTCGATATCCTACTACGCGGCCAATTCCAAAAACGAGACGTTCAACAGCTACTCGAGCTACGCGAACATCGTTAACCCGGCCGGCCTCAACGGCGCCTACAACCCCGCACTGCGCAATGTCTGGGTGAACCTCGACAAGCAGTCGCGCGGACTGGAGATCATCCTGACGGCCGCTCCCACCCGCAACTGGCGGGCCCGGCTCGGGTTCACCCAGCAGGACGGCCGGATCGGCACCTCGACCTCCTATCCGATCCTTTGGAACGACGAGTTCTATTACAACAAGGCGTCCGGTGGCGTCACCTATTCGGACGGAAGTCCTTTTCTGGTTCCCACCGACGAGGCTGGCATCGCGCAACTCAACAGCACCTCCACGCTGCGCGACCCCATCCTCGGCTCCCGGCCGGCACAGCTCACGCTGGCGATGATGAACGACCGGAACAGCCCCTACTACGCCTACGGACAGGGGGGCACCGTGACGGTCAACGGGCAGTTGCCAACCAACAGCACGGTCTACCGCGCGCTCAGGTACTTCCAGATTCCTGCCGGCGGAGCGTTCCTTCAGGCGCGCACGTTACGCACCGGCCTGCCGATCACGGAAATCCCGTACGCGTTTTCCGATCCGGCGGGTTACCGCGGCGTCACGGTGCTCGCCACCTCGGGTGAACCCACAGTGGGGCACCCGCTGTACAGGTTCGTCCTGACCAACACGTACGATTTCCGCGAGAGCTGGCTTCGAGGGGCCACGCTCGGCTCCACCGTCCGTTGGGATCTCGCAAAGCGCACGTACTGGTACACCGAACCCGACTCCAACGGCGGGAACACCCGGAAGCTGTACCGCGAAGTGAACGTCAACCCGCAGGTCAGCCCGTTTCTCGCCTACTCTCGAAACGTCGGGCGGTACCACTATCGCGGGCAGCTCAATGTGAACAATGTCTTCAACCGGTACAAGGTGGAGCTACGCCCCAGCGGCTCCCTCGGCTACACAGTGGAAAACGCGATGTTCGCCACGTTTGTCGGAGAACCTCGCCAGTACATTTGGACCAATACCATCAGCTTCTGAGCTGTAAACAGATCCAACGGAAAGTTCGTCCCCGCGCGTTGCACACCTAAGCCGACGCGATCGCGTCTGCCCTGTGGAGCGCTGCCGATTGACTGGATGCCAAGAAAACGGCCGATGTCCGTTGTTCGTTCATCAAACCAAATAGTCATGAATCGCCCTTCCAACACCCGGTCCGCTGTCCTTGCCGCCCTCACGCTGTTCGCGACCCACCTGGCTGCAGGTCAGAACAATCGTCCCGCGGCTGTCCCGCCCAGCGCGGACGAGCAGATCGTTGCGCTGCCCGAGTTCAACGTGTCGGGCGCAGGCGAGCAGGGATGGGTGGCGACCAACGCGCTCTCGGGCACCCGCACCAACATGAACCTGCGCGAGTTGCCCCGGTCCATCCAGGTCGTGACCAGCGAGTTCCTGAACGACATCGGCGCCCTCACGCTGACCGACGCGACCGACTTCATGAGCGGCATCACGAACGTCGGGAACCAGGACCAGACGAACGACAACAACACCTACCAGGTGCGCGGCTTCCGGCAGAACAAACCCTACCGGAACGGTATGCGCGAGCCGTTCGCCGGCATGCTCTTCGACTCGGCCACAATGGACCGCGTGGAGGTGCTGAAGGGCCCGAGCTCCCTCCTCGCCGGCGTCGCTGAACCCGGCGGCATGCTTAATTCCATCTCGAAGCTCCCGCGGCCGAAGCGGGAGACTTCCTTCACCGTACGGGGCGACAACTGGGGCATGCGCCGCGGTGAACTGGATACCTCGATTCCGCTGAGCCCGCGGCTCGCCACGCGCCTCGTGCTGGTCCGCCAGGCCGGCGACGCTTGGCAGCAGTTCTCCTGGGCCAACCGCACCGTCTACTACGGCTCGCTGTCCTACAGGCTGGCCGAGGACACGCGCTATTCCGCCAACGCCGAGTACATCGACTACCTCGCCTGCCCGCCAGCCCCGCGCAGTACCGTGGCTTCGTCTTCGCCGCTCGCCGCTTTCACCTGGCACCGCAACGGCGCCATCAACGGTCTCGATCTCAACGGCGTCTACATTCCGTGGGACTTCAACCCGCTCGGGCCCAACAACCGCCGCACGCAGCGCATCTTCCGCGCGGGAAACCAGGTGGAGCACCGTTTCAACGCGGTGTTCTCCGTGCGCGTGGCCGGGAACTTCACCCGCATGCATCGCGTCGACCGCCGCCTCAGCGGCACCCAGATCAGCACCAAGGTCGTCAACGGCCTGACCGTGCCCGCCGGCACCGCGCTTTCCTCGACCAACGACGACGAGACGGTGAACACCTACACCGCGCAAGGCGACCTCGTGGGCCGCTTCAAATACGCGGGCGTCTCCCACCAGGCGATCCTCGGCGCCGAGTACATCGACACCGACAACCAGCGCATCCGCGACAACACCCCGGCGCTCACCGCCTACGTGTTTGGTGCCGCCGTGCAGCCGGCATGGACCGAGATGCTCGATTCCTCGCGCTACACCCTGCCCAACAACCGCCTGAACGCCCAAGCGCGCCGACGCGGCTATTCGTTGACCAACGTCTTCGCGCTGCCCGGCAACCGCCTGCACGTCATGGCCGGCGTGCGCCACGACGAGGGCACGATCATCAACCGGAATCCGATCGGGCTCGATGCGCTCGCCCGTTACCAGAAGGTAAAGGAAAACGCCGATTCCCCGACCTTCGGCGCCGCCTACCGCGTGAACGAGTGGCTCTCCGTTTACTCGTCCTCCAGCCGTTCGTTCGCCGGCGTGCCGGTCAGCGCGATCGACATTTACGGCAAGCCGCTCGACAAGCAGATCGGCGGCAAGGGCTATGATGTGGGCATCAAAACCGCCCTCTTCAAGAACCGCGTCTTCCTCAACGCCGCCGGCTTCCAGGTCGACCAGATCAACGGCACGCGCCAGGCGGTGACGTCCGACATCATCGCGGCCGGCCTCGATCCACTCGTCGTCACCGGAGCCCGCAGCATTCAGGATGTCTCGGCGCGCTCCCGCGGCTGGGAAGCGGACGTCACGGTGAAGGCCTCAGACTACTACCAGATCGCGGGCACCTACACCAACCTCCACGCCTACGTGACCGCCAACAAGTCGAGTCCGTCCGCCGTCGGCGGCCCCCTCTCCCAGGGCCCGGGGCGGGAGTCCTGGAGTTTCTTCCAAAAGCTCGACGTCCCCGGCAACACGCTGAAGGGGCTCTCGTTCACCCACGGCGTCGTGTTTCGCGACAGCCGCCGCCCCACGGTTCCCGGCTTCACGCGTCAGGACGCCGGCGTCTCATATCGCACGACTCTCTTGCGCCAGCGCGTAACCGTCGGCGTGCGGGTGCAGAACCTGCAGGACATCATGTACTGGGAAGGATTCCAGAGCCGCGGCGCCCCGCGCACGACATCCTTCTCGCTAAACTCGCGCTTTTGATCGTTTCGCATGACCGGACCGTCGGTTTCGCGCGGATTCCACACCGTGCCACAAGCGTTTTGTGATGCACGGCGCTTCGTCCTCCCCCCAAGTCTCCGCGTCAATGCTTCTGCCGGGGTCTCCGGTCAGGCGATCCGCGCTTCAACACCGACCCGGTCTGCTCGGAGCTATATCGGCGCTTTGAGCCACCTGCGAAGCTCGCATCACCGTCCGATACTCAGACCGCGGCGATCGTACGCTCCAGAAACTCCCGCGTCGCCCGCGCGTGGCGAGTGGTGGCTTCCGCGGTGTCGCCGATCGCGCAGCCTTCGATCATGACCGGACCCTGGAATCCCGCCGCCCGCAGGCGACGGAAGAGCGGGGCAAACTCCACCTTGCCGGTGCCGAGTTGGATCATGACCTCACCGTTGCGCGCCGTGCAGTCCTTCGCGGTGAACGCGGAAACGCGTCCCAGTAACGGCTCCAACTCTGCCAGAGGATCGCCGCCGGTGTAATACACGATGTTACCTGGATCGAACCAGATGCTGAAGTTCGCGTGGTTCACCCGCTCGAGGCACCGCAGCAAATCGGTTGCCGCCGCGGTCACTCCGCCGTGGGGCTTGGTGACGATCTTCACGCCGCGCTCCGCCCCGTAAGCCGCCGCGTACGCCATGGCGCGGTACCAGCCTTCGTACTGCGCGGGCTTGCCCACCCCGGTGTTGATCAGGGTGCCGATTTCCAGAACCGCGGCATTCTCAATCTGGCGCCGCAGGTCCGCCTTCGCGGCCTCATCCCAAGGACCGTCGTCTCGCGTCCGGATTCGTCCTTGGATCGCGCGCAGACCGCGGCCGGAGATCTTCTTCTTCAACGTCGCGAGGTAGTCGGCGGAGCTCGACGCCACGAACAAGTCATCCTTGGTCGGCGTCTGCAGGCCCACCACGCTGAATCCCGCGGACTTCACCCCATCAAGCATCTCATCGCAGCTCCACTTGGTCCAAGGGCGGTTCAGGCAACCGATCGTCCAAGTGGGCACGGGAGCCGCTGCTAGCCGCCCTCCGGTCGCGCTGACGACACCGGCCAGTGCGACGACATCCCGGACAAAAGCGCGACGCGAGCGAAGCATGGAGATCATCTCGCGTTCCGTACGGTAGCCTGCAGGAGGCGTCGATAGTTTATGAAATCACCTCGACCCATCGCGCGGCGACGTGAAAACCGAACTCCAGCGCCCGTCCGACGTCACAACTGGACCGTGAGCGTCGTAATGTACTGCCGCGGCTCGGTTTTGCGGGGCCAAGTGTAGCTGTTGCCCTGGTCGGAGTTCAGCCCGAGAACGTTGTTCACGTTCAGCTGCAGCGTCCAATTACGGTTCAGCAGCTTTCTCCGGTAACTGGCGAATGGATTCACGAGGACGTAGTCATCCGTCCGCGTTGCCGGCAGCACCACGACGCCGCCCGAGGACAGCGCCGCGCGCGGCTTGCCCTTCGCGTAACGCGCGGAAGTACCGACCGCGAGGCCCCGCAGGCGGCCCTCGGTAAAGCTGTAGCGGGTGGTGATGTTCGCGGTCTCACGACGGATCCGCGTCACCGCGCCCTCGGTGTCGTCGATGAGCTGCTCGGTGAGCGCGGTCGCGTTGTCGGGATCTAGTCCCTGGGCGCGGGCGGCCTCGCGCGCGAGCGCGAGGTACGGACGCACCAACGGGAAGAACCGGCCGTAGCTCGTCCGGTTCATCGAATACGTCGCCCGCACGGTCCATTGGCGGTTGAGGTTGATCTGCGATTCGAATTCCCAGCCCTCGGTGCTTTGGTCGCGGTAGTCGCCGGTTCCCAGCAGGCGCTGGTTGGCGGGAAGCAACGTGTTGAGTTCCGTCTGCACCGGGGCGCTGAGGCCGAGCGAGTTGTTCTCGGAAGTGGTGGTAAACCGCGTGAGCGTCGCCTCCACGCGATTATCGAGGAAGTGGAAGCGCAGGCTCCCCTCCTTGCCCTCGCCGGTGCGCGGCAGGCGCGGGCGCCCGGTGAGCTCGAAACTCACGCTGTCGGTGAACAACGCCGACTCGAAGTAGCCGAACCCGACCGACAGCCAGGATAGCGCGTGAAAGACGCCGCCGTAGGTCTGGTTGGTGGCGTAGCGCCGGTTGAACGGCTCATACGGGACATTGTAGCCATCCGGAGCGGTGATGATCTGGTTGCTGAGGTCTACCAGCGCCGTCTCGCCCGTGGCGGCGATGGTGATCGGCGCTCGGGCGCGATTCTGGCGAAAATAATCCCGGCTGATTCCGGTGCTGGTGCGAAGACGACCACTGAAGAAGGAACCGATCGTCGTCAGGTTACCGGAGCCGAGCGTCTGATCGAAGCGTGTTTGCGATGCACCCGAACGCCAGAAGCCCGTGACGCCAGGAATCACCTTCAAACGCAGCTGCTCGTCGCTGTTGCCGTCCGC
>JAURJO010000397.1 GCA_030832235.1 Verrucomicrobiota bacterium | reverse complement strand
TCGAGAGTCTGTTTCAGCCAGTCGTACTGCGTGCGACCCAGCGTCCACTTCCAATTGTCCGGGGGGTTCGAGTTCGGGTTTTGCACCGTGTTTCCGTAGGGATCCAGCACCACGAAGAGGGCGTCGCCCCACTCCCACGCGTAGTAGTTTTCCAGCAGCTCGTTCCTGCCCGCCACCTCGCGGGTCTCGCGACTGGCCGAGTAGAATGTATCCGGCACCGGCGTCGGGTAATAGAGTTTCCGTGCGATGAGGTTCCACGAGCTATTGTTCGCGTTCCTTGCTGGCGTGCGGTCGGCGTCATACACGTAGCGGTACTCCGCCTCGTGATTGCCGAGGGTGTAGAAGAAGGGAACCGAGTGGCAGAACTCCTCGAAGTATCCGCGCAGCGCCACCGCGCGGTACTCGACCGCGTCGTAGTTCAGCTGGATCCCGGGCAGGATCGTCGCGAGCTTGTCCGTCATGAAGATGTCGCCGAGGTCGACGTGGAAATCGGGCGCGTCGGCGCCCATGTTCCGCATTGCGAGGCGCAGCAGCGCGGGCGTCGTGACCTCGTCGAGGTGCGGATCCGCCGTGATGGTGAACGCGAACGTCTCACCGCGCGGTCGCTGCGTGCGGAAGCTGCGCTCGCCGCGGCTCCGGAAAGTCGCTTCCCCCGGAGCCCGGTACCGTACGCGGTAATAATAACGCCGGTTCGCCTGGAAGGGATTCGCTGGGTCCGACGACTGCAGGGTGATCTCGATCGGCGTGCCACCCGGGAACGTCGCCGCGGCCGTGCGTCCCGTGTAAACCCCGGGCGAGGTGCCGTACTCCGCATAGACCTCAAGGGTCGTGGCGGCCTCCAAGTTCAACGTGACGCTCTTCTGCGTCGGGATTCCGAGGAACTCCGCGGACGTGAACGTGGTGTCGGTGAGCAGCGTGCCGATCAGGTAGGCGTTGGTGCCCGTGGTCGCGGAACCTCCGCGGTCGTCCTTCGCCGAAATCGTGTACGATACCGTCGCGCCCGCGGCCTGCGCGGGGATCGTCGCGCCGTAGACGCCGTCACCCGCGGCCCCGTCGCCGTGCAGGCCGTCGTCGAACATCGTCAAGGCCACCTGCGCCGCACCCGCGGCATAGTTCAGTTTCGCCTCCGTGACCTTCGCTCCGGCGGGCACCTGCACGAGCGCCGTCACGGTCGTGGCATCGAGGAAAGTCGGTACGGCGGGCGTGGTGGTCACGGCGCTCACGGTGAAGCCGGGCGTCGCGGTAGCCGGCGCCGCGGGAGTCTCACTGTAGAGTTCGACGAGCGCGGTGCCCGTGCCGTTGTTCACGCCGCTCACCACCGCGGAATAGGAACCCGCGGGCAGCGAGATCAGGAGCGCCGCGTCACGGCTGCCGGCGGGGAGATTGAAGGCGCCGAAAGCGGTGGCCGCCGCGGCGACGTCGGCCGCGTTCGCGGCGGTCGACCAGTTGTCGTTCGAGGCCAGCACCGTGCTGCCGCGGTAGAGCGTGAGCGTCGGATCGTTGAGCGCCCCGCCCACCCCGAAGGATCCCAGCGTGGGTCCGACCGCACGGATGAGCACCTTCACCGCGCCGGGACCGCTGATGACGAAACCGGGGATCAAGACGTTGTCCCCCGTACCGACGAAGGCGCGGGTCGAAGCGTTCACCAGATAGGAGGAACTGGTCGGCGAGGCGTCGTAGGTCTCGAGCAGGACGACGCCGCTGGTACCGTCGGGACCGGTGACCGGCGCCGTGAAATCCCCCGGGGAGACCGGCAGCACCAGCGCGGCGTCGCGGCTGTTGGCGGCAAAGGCGAACGCCCCCACTCCGCCCATGGCGCCGGCATCACCCGCGAGCCAATTGTCGTTGCTCGCGATCGTGGCGCCCTTGCTCACCAGGCTCAGCCGCGGGTCGGCCAGCGCGTTGCCCACGCCGAAGGCGGTCAGCGCGGGCCCGGCCGCGCGCACGATCACCTGCTTCTGACCCGTGCCGGCGACCACGAAACCGGGGATCGGGGTGCCAGCGTTCCCGCCGAGGGCGACGCGCGCCGAAACATTGACCAGGCGGGCCGAGACCGGTTCGGCCGCCCCGGCGAGTGAGCAGGCCGCGGAAAACAGGAGTGATGAGAACCAGGAACGACGGGTCACGAGGGTCATGGGAAAAGGCTGCAGGGGAAAAATGACGGGGGTGAAAACCAGCGGATTAAAAGTTGTTCATACGCCGCTTCCTCACCGTGCTCCGGCCGACTCGTCGCGCCGCCGTTTGCCCGCGGCGTCCTTGGATTTGCCGGGACTCCGCCGGAACAACTCCGGATCCACGGGCGGCTTCTCCCGCGGGCCGGCCACCGCGCCGCCTCCGCGCACGGCGCGGACGAGTAGCCGCTCGGTCTTCATCGCGTGGGTCACCAACCCGGTGTCCAGACTCACGTGCCATGCGCGGTCGAGGCGGTTGTTCTCGCTTGTCGAGGTCCACGTGGACCCGCCGTGAAATCCCGGAAATAACGCGGACGGCAGCGGCCGCGCCGCCGCATCGTCGCAGAGCGATCGCAACTCCTTGATGTTGGGCAGGCGCCAGTCCCCGTGACCCGCAAGATTTAATCTGGAGCAATATTCGAGCGCCTCATCCCAGCTCATCGGCTCCGCGGGTGCTTCGCTTTGCCAGACAAGGCCGGTTGTCTGGTCTTTCACCGTTCCCGGACTGTCGGCACCAAGCCGCGGCCCGGGCGACGGCGGCGCGCCCCGCACGCAAAGCGCATGGATCCGCTTTTCGCCCCCCGCGCTGAGTGTCTCCCGCACCGGATGGGGTCCCGTCCCTCCGCCGGCGTTGGCCACCCAGACCCGCGTCGTGTCACCGGCGCGCGTCGTCGCCGACCACCAATACTCCGCGTCGCTGCGCTCGAAGAGCCTGGTGTCGAGCGGGGGCCGATTGCGCCCGTGGTTAAGGACCCCGAAGAGTTCGTGACTGGTCGGCAGCCTCCAATCATCGCGACCCGCTAGGCGAAGATCTCGCGCATACGCCAACGCCGCGTCCCAAGTCATCTCCCCTCCGTCCACCCGCTGCCACATCAGTCCGGTGATCTCGTCGGAGACTGTGCCGTCCCCGTTGTCGCGGAGACGCGGACCGGCTCCGGCGTAGTCGGAATCCTCGCCGAACGTCCGCGTGTGACGCGCGGTCTGTCCGGTGTCAGGCAGCACCGCGCGAAGCACTGCGGCGGCGCCGGGCAGCAGCGCGGCGAAGCGAAGGAACCGGCGGCGCGGAAGGAGCATCCCTGATGGGACCGGTCGCGGATGAAACCCACCCACGCCCGCGGGTTAAAATCCTTTTATCCGGTGCCATCCGCACGGTCCGATTAACATCTTTTCATCTTTGGCCGCTTGCGCCGGCGACACACGGCGGGCTGATTGGCCGCGTGAAGATCCTAGTGCTCGAGGACGACCGGAAGCTGGCCGCGCTCGTGCGCAAGGGCCTCGAGGCGCAGGGCTTCTCCATCGATTTCTGCGACAACGGGGACGACGCCTACGCCCTCGCAACGACGCGCGCCTACGACGCGCTCGTCCTCGACATCATGGTCCCCGGGCGCGACGGCCTCAGCATCCTGCGCAATCTGCGCGAAAAGCGGATCACCGTGCCCGTGGTTCTCGTCACCGCGCGCAGCGCCCTCAACGAACGCTTGGAGGGTTTGAATCTAGGCGCCGACGACTACCTCACGAAACCCTTCTACGTCGACGAGTTGATCGCCCGGCTGCACGCCGTGACCCGCCGCGCCGCCG
>JAURJO010000396.1 GCA_030832235.1 Verrucomicrobiota bacterium | reverse complement strand
GCGTTGCTTCCGGAAAAGGTGATCGTGTCCTTCGCCACCAGCCCGTTGGCGAACTTGGATGTGCGGGTGAGGGAAACTTTGATCCATTTCTCGATCGAGGTGCCGGCCGCCGCGCCTCCACCGAGCGTCACGAGCGAGCGCGCGTAGATCACGGGTGTGCTCGTACCGGTGTAGTTTTCGACGCGTACGCGCACTTCCCCGGTGGCGTTCTGATCGAACTGCGTGCCCGTCCACTTCCGGCGCGCGGTCGTCCCGCTGGTCGTCCAGCCGTCGGTGCTCCACGAGTAACTGGACGAGGTCGCGTCCTGATTGATCGCGTACATCGCCTCCTCGAGTCCGTTCTCGGCGAGGTTCATGGCGCCGTTGTTGTAGAGGGCGCGGTTGGAAACTGTGAGGCTGGTACGGCCGAGCTGGATGTAACTCGTGATGGAGATGCCGATGATCGCGCAAATCAGGAGCGCGACGATGAGCAGCGCACCGCGTTTGGTCCGCGGGAGGCCTTGGCGACGGGATCTCCGCGACGCGGCATTCATGCCGTGACGCGCTTGTTGCGCAGGATGAAGCGGGCCGAGAGCACCGTGTTGGTGGCGGTGGCGACGGTCGTGCTGCTGCGCGCCGCCTCGAGGGAAATCTGCAGCTGCTTGGTGTTCAGGTTGGCCGAGGCCAGCGTTGTCGTCGTGCCGATGCCGGTGATCTCCGCGCCGGTGATGCTGTAGGCTTTGAACGAAAAGCTCGTGATTCCGCTCAGCAGCGTCGACGTGCCTGCGGTCGTACGGCGCGTGAACGACCCCGACGCGTAGGCGTAGGTCACGCTCGCGCTGTCGACCGTGAGCACGATGGTAGTGTCGTTCGTCCAGCTCACCGCGCTCGCCTGCCGCACATCCTGCGCGAATTGCTCGAGGGCGCGGCGCGCCTGGGATTCCATGTCGCTATAATTGCGGATGTTCGCGCCCGTGCGGCCCATGAAGAGGAACGTCGAGAGCACGCCGGCGAGGATGAAGCCGGAAAGCGTGGCTCCCACCATCATCTCCACCAGCGTGAAGGCCGCGCGACGGGAGACGTTCCCGGGTGGCGATACCGAGGCGGTGGAACCACGGATGGACACGGATGGACACGGATTCGCGCCCGCTGAACCCCCTGATTGGTCGCTGACCTGGCCGGCGCCTCCCGTCGCGGGTGGGCGTCCCGGAGCCGCCGTAAAGCTCCCGATTAATCCGTGTTTATCCGTGTCCATCCGTGGTTTCTCCTCCGTTCTATTCGCGCTACGATGAGCGGGCGACGGTGTAGAAATAATCGTACAGACCGTTGCGGATGTACTTCGCCTGGAAGCTGCGGGTTTGCATCCGTCCATCAACGGAACGCCACTTCACCGCCAGGGTTATCAGTCGCACGTCGGACGGCCGGGAAGTGTCGGACTCGACCGTACGGGTGACGGTGAACCGGCGGGCAAGCGTCGCCGAGGAGGAGAATATGTCGGACAGGCTGACCTCTGCCGAGGCGGGCAACGCGGTGACGGACGTCCAGCTCATCATCCGGATGCGTTCGATTTCGCTCTGCAGGATCTGCGAGGCGAGGGTGGTGTCGCGCGCGACGTCGATGAACTTGAGGCCCGACTGGATCGCGATGATCGAGGTCGCGATTCCGAGGGCCAGGACGAAGGAGGCCATCGTGACCTCGAGGATGGTGAAGCCGCGCGACAGCATCCTCCGCGCGCGGGCGGCGGCGGTCCGGATTGTTGGCTGGTGGTCAGTCGCTCTCACTCGGCGGTCCTCGGGTCGGTGTGCGCAGCGTGCTTCCGGCCTGGCGGCGAGACAAGGCGTGATTGGCCTCGAAACCGGTTCAGGGCTCGAGCCAGACGTCCTTGTAGTTGCGGAACCCGAGCGGAGAAGGCTTCCAGCCGCGCACCGAGGCGGCGACGAGGGTGGTGCGCGATCCCCAGTAAATCGGGGCGATCGGCATCTGTTCCAGCAGATGCGCCTCCGCGCGCCGCAACATCTCCAGGCGCGCTTGGGGCGAGGGCGCCTGCGCCGCGGCGGCCACCAGTTCGTCGTACCTGACGTCGGAGAAGCCGGTGCCGTTCACACCGTTGCCGGTCGTGAAGATGGAGAGGTACGTGAGCGGATCAGGGTACTCGGCGATCCAGCGCCCGCGCGCGAGCTCGTAGCCGAGCGTGTCCAGCGAATCGAGGAGCACCTTGAACTCCTTGCGCAGGATGCGGGCCTCGATCCCGAGCTCCTTCCGCCACATCGCCTGCAGCGCCTCGGCGATGCTTTGGTTGATCTCCGAGGAGATGGTCGAGAGCTCGAGCGGCGCCAGTCCGCGGCCGCCCGGGAAGCCGGCGGCGGCGAGGAGTTCTCGCGCCGCCGCGGGATCGTACGGCACGGCGGCCGGCGGTTGGTAGCCGCCGAGCCCGGGTGGAGTGAGCGCGTTGGCTGGAGCCTGACCGCCGCGCAGCACATCGCGCGTGATCGCCGCGCGGTCGATCGCGAGCGCCAGTGCACGTCGGACACGGGTGTCGCGGAGCACCGGATGGCGCGTGTTGAAGCGGATGAAGTAACTCTCGAAGTACGGTTCCACGCGCAGTAGCCCGGGAGATTCCCGTTGGTAAACGGCCACCTTCGTGAGTGGCACGTCCCACGTCGTGTGCAGCTGGCCCGCGCGGAAGGCCAGCTCCTGCGCCTGCGTCGACTCGGCGGGGTGGAACCGGATGCCCTTAAGCCGCACGCGGGTGGCGTCCCAGTAATGCGGGTTGCGCTCGACCTCCAGGTGCCGGTGGTCGCGCCATTCCACCAATCGGAACGGACCGTTGCCCACGAGTGGTCGCGCGTTGGTCCAACGTCCAGTGCGGTCGTCGGCCCGCGCCCCGTCGCGTTCCACCGAAGGTGCGTGGACGGGAAAGCAGACGTTGGCGCGCAGCACGGTGGGAAAATACGCGGCGGGCTGCGCGAGCGTGATCACCAGCGTGTGGTCGTCCGGCGCGGCGAAGCCGGTCTCGGCGAAGTTGGTGACGCGTCCCTTGGCGAACGCCTCCGCGTTGCGGACCGGGTAGAGCGCGTCGCGGTACTCCGAGGCGAACTTGGGCGAAAGCGCGCGGCGGAAGCTGAACAGGAAGTCCCGCGACGTGAGCGGATCGCCATTCGACCATTTTGCGTCGCGGCGCAGATGAAAGGTGTAGGTGAGCCCGTCGGCCGAGGTTTCCCAGCGCTCCGCCGCACCAGGTCGCGGGGTCAGCGTCTGCTCGTCCAGGGTGAGCAAGCCCTCGAAGAGCGTGCAGAGGACGTTATGATCGACGCTGCCGCCGGCGAGGTGGGGATCGAGGGACTGGATCTCGGCGCCGTTGCCGACGAGGAGCACGCCCGCGCGACCACCGGCGGTTGCCGCCGGATCTGAACGTCCGCAGCCGGCCGCGAGCAGAAGTGCCCCGGCCGCGAGGAGCGTGTGGGAGAGCCGGGCGGGTTGTCCCTTGAATCTCGCGGGCGTCATCGGTTCAAGCGGCGACGAGGGCCACGGCCGAGATCATGAGTGTGGCTCCGGCCAGCCGCCAGACGAGGAGGCGGCCCTCGATGCGCTCGCGGCCGCCCAGCCAGCGGCTCGCGAACCAGACGAGCACGATGCTCCAGAGTCCGCGCGAGCTGTAGGCGACGTTGCTCACCGCGACCTGGCCCCACCGGGCGATGGTGGAGACGAAGATCACCGACTGCAGCCCGATCAGCAGCGCGCCACCGACGAGCCACGGCCAGGCCGGCCGGTTGATCGCCGAGAGCGGTGCGCGGAAACGCGGCACCAGCGCGAACGAAAGCAGCGCCGCGCACCCGAGAGTGAGAGGCAGGAAGCGGCCGGTGCCCCAGTGCGGGGACCACACTTGCACCAGTACATCAAAGACCGCGAAGACCGTCGCCGCGGCTCCGGCCGTGAGCACGGTGCGGCCGATGTCGTGCGGCACGCCCGCCGCGGGCCGGCGGTTGAGCAGCGCGATGCCGAGCGTCGCGAGCCCGGCCGCCGCCCAGATCCGCGGCGGCAGGCGTTCGCCGCCGATCGCGGTGACGAGCACGGCGACCAGCAGGATCTTGATCCCAAGTACGGGAGTGGCGACCGAGACGTCGCCCCGTTCAAACGCGATGAACGTGAGCCACTGCCCCGCGACGAAACACGCCCCGGTGACCATGGGCTGCCACCAAAGGCCGGCGTGGATCTCGCCCCCGAGCGCGAGCAGCGGCAGAAACAGCAGCGCGCAGAGGAGGTTGGCGACGAAGGCCGTGCGCCAGACGCCGACGCCGAGCTCCGCGGAGCGTTTGATGACCAACGCGCCCGCCGCGTACAGAAACGCCGCGAGCAGGCTCAGCTGGACGGGCGGCGATTGCAGCAGGACAGGCATGGGCCCCGGAACCTAGCCGCACCGCCGCCGCCGACCAGCCCCAATGAGGAGAAGGACCGTTACCGGCGCCGATCCGCTGAAACCGATACCCATTCCGGCCGGGGTGAATGTGGAAAGCCGGGACGCGGGAAACCGAGCATCATCCCCTTGGTCGGAACCGCGGAGTGAAAGACGTCCGGTGCAGCCGGAGCTGATGGCTGGGAGAATTCAGATTTCGTCTCGCGTCGGGTGCCCCTGCGGTCTCCGAATTTTTGACTGCGGATAGTCCAGTGCGGCTCCGCCGCGACCGAAGCGTCAATTGGGCTACGTCGCGCTTAGACGGGCGAGTGCCCCTGCTTCGGTGGGCAGATAATGAGAGGCAGTGAGGAAGGAAGGGGCGGAAGGAGCTTCCGACTATCCGAGGGAGGCGCCCTCGGCTACATCGCACGCGTTTCCTGACGAAGGTCGGTCTGGTATTTCGGGACGGAAGCCGTCCGTTGTAGCCGCGGCCGCTCGCCGCGGACTATGCTGAGCTCGTGACGGCCGAAAGCCGTTCCGAGGGTGGTGAATGTGAACCTCAGATTTCTCCGATCGCGGAGATGGATGAGACCATCGTGTGATCGGGAGGAATCGTCGCGGGAAAAATGGCTTTGAACGATTGTACGAACGACTTGCCTGCCTCGATTCCCTGCCGTGGTTCTCGCCTCCGACCTCCGTTTTCCCCTTATCCTCGGGGCCTGCCGTACTCCCACCATGACCACCTCCGATCCGCTCGCGGAATCCCCGGCCTGCCTCCCGCTTTTCTCTAGCCGCCGTTCCTTCCTTCGGGCTGCGGCGGCCGCCGGAGCGACGCTCGCCTCCGGCGGGGCGCCGTGGGTTCGGGCGCAGTCGCCAGACGCGGTGCTTGGCCAGGGCAAATTCCGCTACCGACTCGTGCCCGGCTGGGGGCAGCTGGGGCCGGCCACTCCGGTGAAGGATTGCCACGGCATCGTGCGTGACCGCGAGGGGCACGTGATCCTGCTTACCAACCACCCGGCCAACAACGTCATCGTCTACGACCGCGCCGGCCGTCTCGTGCACAAATGGGGCACGCGTTTTCCCGGCGCGCATGGGTTGTCGATTGTGACCGAGGGTGCCCGGGAAGTGCTGTTCATCACCGATCTCAACACCGCGCGGGTGGTGAAGACCACCCTCGACGGCACGTTGCTCGAGGAATGGCGCTGGCCGCAGCACACGGGGAAGTACACCGAGGAAAAGCAGTACCGCCCGTCCTGGACGCTCCACCTGCCCGCGGGCGACTTCTTCATCCTCGACGGTTACGGCCGCGATTACATCTGCCACCACGGACCCGACGGGAAATTTCGCCGCATCTTCGGCGGCGAGGAGGGCGGCATCACTCATTGGGGGCCGCACGGCGGTATGGCGGATACGCGCGACGCCGCCCGTCCAACGTTGTTGATCGCGATGAGCGACCAGCAGCACTTGCTGCGACTGGGACTCGACGGCTCGAAACTCGGCCGCACTGAACTGCCTGGTGGCAACCCGCGTCAGGTCCGACTGCACGGCGGCCATTTCTTCGTGGCGCACCTCGCCGACAACTGGCCGCAGGACCGCGCCAGCCGTGGTTTTGTTTCGGTGCTGGATGGCGATCTGCGCGTGCTCTCGAACGTGGGCGGGACCGCGCCGGAGTACGACGACGCCGGCCGCCTCCGTCGCATGCGCAGCCGGGAGCCGGTGTTCACGCATCCACACGATCTCGCGGTCGACGACGACGGCAGCCTTTACGTGGCCCAGTTCGCCTCCGGCCAGACCTATCCGCTCAAGCTGGAGCGGGTGTAGGCGATCCCGTCCGGTCATCGCCCGCGACGGCGTACTTGCCCGGGCCCTCCGCGAGCAGCCGGTCGCAGAGGCTTACTAGCCGCGCCCGCAGCGGCTCACCGCGCGCCGCGAATCCCCGCTGGTGCCGCTCGTACTCCGCGCGTCCGGCCGGAGTCTCGATGGCGATCGGCTCGAAGCCGAGCCCGCGCAGGTCGTAGGGGCTGGCGCGCATGTCGATCTCACGGATGGCCGCGGCCAGTTCGAAGCAATCGGCGGTGAGCTCGGCGGGAGTGAAAGGAGCGAGTTTGAACGCCCATTTGTAGAGATCCATGTTGGCGTGCAGGCAGCCGCGCTGTTCCAAAGCGGAGGTCGTGTTCCGCGCGGGTTGCAGGCGGTTGAGCGGACGCGCCGGGGCGGTGAAGAACCGGAACGCGTCGAAGTGCGAGCACGTGACCGTGGCCGACTCGACCACGCGGGCGGTTTCCTCCGGTGAAAACCGCAGCGGCCACGCGTTGTGGCGCGTCTCGGCGGGCGTTTGGCGGTAAACCATGGCCCACTCGTGCAGTCCGAAGCAGCCGAAAAACGGCGGCCGCGCCTGCATCGCCGTCAGCAGACCGCGCAGCCACGTCACGAATTCCCGGCGGTGCGCCGGCAGCGCGCCGGCATCCAGCATCACCGTGAAGCCGGCTTGGCTTTCGATTTCAACGTACTCCGGCCAGCGGAGAAACCCGCGGGCGCTTTCGCCGGCGAGCGCCACCCCCGGGCCCGGATGCCAGCGCTCGAGCCAGGCGGGGCGGAACGCGTAGTAGGTGAAAAGGAAATCGAGGACCGGATGCTTCTCGCCGCGGCCGGCGCGTAAGCGGTGCGGTTCCGTCCAGCGGCGCACGCGGGCCGCATGATCGGCCTGACGGGCGTGCCAGTCCGCCTCGGCGAGCACGACGATCGGCGGATGGGGCGGCATGCGGGCAGACGACTCCGGTTTCCAGGTGCGGGATCTCAGGGCCGGGCGGCCGGTCGCCAGGCATACTGCTCGTGCAGGAACACGAGCAGCGCGTCGGCGGCGGCCCGCGCGAAGCGTCCGCGGTTTTCCGGGGTGTCGCGCACGCCGGGGCGCGGACACTCGATCTGCACCCCGTCGACCTTGGTGGTCGCGGGTTCGGCGGCGTGGCGGCGGACAATGTAGCCGCCGGAGAAAAACGGTCCGTTGCCGGGTCCGGGTTCCGCGGCGCTGGGTGTCGCGCGCAGGCCGCGTTCCGCGAGCAAGGCGCCGAAACTGCGCGCACCCCGGATGAGCGTCGCCGCGCTGCCGCCGCGCGCGGCATGGAGATCGCGCAGGGTTGAGACCTCCATCACGCCGGAGCGGTCGAACCCGGCGTCGTCGACGTTGAGCTGCGGCGCGCCGAGGCCGTAGCCCAGTTCCAGCCGCGCGATCGGGTGCGCGTGCCCGTGGAGATCGATGAGGAACGCGAAGCCGTGGCGCGCCGCCGCGGCGGCGAGAGCGGATTCAATGGCGGCGTGGAACGCGCGCCAGACGGCTTCGGCGGGGGCGCCACCTCCGGCCGCCTCACCGATCTCGCGGTTGGGATCGAGCCGCGAGCGGTGCAGGAGACTGATGACCATCGCCGCGTGACCGCCGGTGCGCCGCGTCAACTCGTCGGCGAACGCCCGCGCGAGCTCCTGCGTGTTCACGTCCATGTCGGTCACGCCCTTCGGGCGGCGCGCGTAACCCTCCGGTGAAAGCCGCCCACCGTGCGGAACCGTGATTACGACCGGCAAGTCGCCGGCGATGCACTCGACCAGCCGGTCCCCGGCGAGCGTTACCGTGCCCGGGGCCGCCGCCACCGCGGCGCACGCCGACACGGTGACGAGAAGGGCGGCGGGAAAAAATCGGCTCATGGGACGCGGGCGGGGAAGAGCATGGGTTCCAGGTGGGGAGCAAACCGATTCAAAGGGGGGGCGGTTGGAAAACCTGCCTTACCCGGTCAGCGGCGGGTGAAAGGCGGGTGGAAGCGGGTGAGCAGTCGGGGCGTCAGAGCTCATCATCCGGCGCGCTGCGCAGGGCGCCGGCATCCGGATCGCGGAGCACCCGCTCCAGCCACTCCGCCATCAACGGGTCGCGGGGTACCATCGCTCTCGGCCACGGTGCGGCCACGAGGTCGATCACCCGCAACTCCCCGTCCTCGCACCGCACGAAATTGCGCGCATGCAGGTCGGCCACCAGCCACGGCACGCCATCGAGAAAGAACAGCCGGGGGTGATCGCGGTTGGCGCGCAGGAAGCGCGAGGGGATCTCGATGAGGTTCGGCGGCAGATGCCGAGACGTGTCCGCCCCCTGCGAGAGCGGTTCCCCAAGCGTCTGTTTGGCGATCAGGATTCCCTCCGGCGTGATCGCCACCGCCTCGGTGGCGGCGCCTCCCAAGGCGTGAATCAACAGGAGTTTTTCGAGCAGGCCGCGGTAGCTGCCCAGTTCGGCGTCGGCCTGCAGCGCCGTCTCGGCGCCCATCCGGAAGCCGAACACGCTCCCGACGCGCTTCTCCTCGCGCGGAAGGTAGAACTTGTAGACGGAACCGCACTCCACCGAGAGGAACGCGGACGCCTCGACGCCGCTGTGCAGGTACCGCAGCCGGGGATTGGGCTCCTCCAGCGGATGCTCCACTTCGGCGGAGAATCCGAAATCCTCCAGGCGCAGCAGCGGCAGCCGCGCGCGAAAGTCGCGGATCGCCTCACCCAGCTCCGCCCACTCGCCGCCGGCGCCCTCGAGCAGACTCACTTCGTCTTCCGCGAGGAGGACGAGATCCTGGTCCGAATCTGCTCGGAGATCACATTTTTCCGCTGCCGCCCGGAGGCGAGCGAGCGACTCCAGTCGGCGTTCGTGATCGTCGTGAATTTCGTCGCGCTCGCCTTCTCCGGGGAGGAGGCGGCCTTGGATCCGGGTGATTTTGCGGGTGAAGACATCGAGCATGCCGCCGTCGCGCGAACGTTCGCGGTGGCAGTCTTAAACGCAAGGGGAACGCTCACGTCGCCTCAAGCCCGCCCGAGGCCGGCCAGGCCCGCCGCCGGCGGGCTTGCCGCATCCCGCGGGCGCCGGATATTTTCCAGTCGAGCGGCGGTTTGGCCGCCTCCTCATCATGAAACGGCTTCTCCTTCCTCTTGGCGTGCTGATCCTCGCCGGCTGCCAGCCAGCCGCCACGGACGGACCGCTCACGCTTTCGGGCAACCTCGAGCTGGTCGACGCCCAGCTGAGCTTCAAATACCCGGGCCGCGTGGTGGAACGCCTCGTCGACGAGGGCCGGCGCGTGAAGGCGGGGCAACTCGTCGCACGTCTCGACGATTCCGAACAAGTTCAGGAGGTCGCGTTGCGCCGCGCGGAGCTCGCGGCCGCCCAGGCCCTGCTCGCCGAACTGGAGGCCGGATCGCGGCCGCAGGAGATCGCCGCCGCGGAGGCCGTACTTCGCAGCGCCCAGGCTGAACGCGAACGCGCCGAGCTCGATTTCAACCGGCAGCAGGAGTTGCTGCAGCGGAACGCGATCCCGACCCGCGACTTCGAGTCGGCGCGCGCCCAACTCCGGGTCGCCGAGGCCCGCGTCGCCGAGGTACGCGAGCGCGCCCGTCTCATCCAGGCCGGACCGCGCCCCGAAACCATTCTGCAGGCCCGCGCGCGCACCGAGCAGGCAGCGGCCGCGCTCGCGCTCGCGCAGACACGGCTCGACCAGACCCGCCTCGTGTCGACGCTCGACGGCGTCGTGCTCTCACACCACGTCGAGGCCGGGGAGTTCGTCGCCGCCGGCACGCCGGTCGTCACCGTCGCCGACACCGTGCACATGTGGGTGCGCGCCTACCTCAACGAGACCGACCTCGGCCGATTACGGCTGGGCCAGAAGGTGACTGTCCGCACCGACGCCGCCGCCAACCGCACCCACGAGGGCACCGTCGCGTTCATCTCGTCGGAGGCGGAGTTCACGCCGAAAACCGTCCAGACGGCCAAGGAACGCGTGCGGCTCGTCTACCGCGTGAAGGTCGACGTCCTGAACCCGCGTGACGAGTTGAAGACGGGCATGCCGGCCGACGTCATCGTGCCGGTGGCAACCGGGTCCGCCGCTACGACAAAGGGCCGCTGAGCCTGCTATGGCCGCCATTCTGACGCGCGGGCTGCGTCGCACCTTCGGCGAGGTGACGGCGGTCGCGGATCTCGATCTTGAAGTCGAGGTGGGGGAGATCTTCGGCCTCGTCGGGCCCGACGGGGCGGGAAAAACGACGACGATGCGGATGCTCACCGGCATTCTCCCGCCCACGTCCGGCAGCATCGAAGTGGCCGGATGCGACGTCGTCCGCCGTCCGGGCGGCGTGAAGGACCGCATCGGCTACCTCAGCCAGCGATTCGGACTCTATCCGGACCTGACCGTCGCCGAAAACATCGCGTTCCACGCGGACCTGCAGGGTGTGCCCGCCTCGGAACTGCCGGCGCGCACCACGCGTCTGCTCGGGTTCAGCGGACTCGAGCCCTTCCGTCGCCGCCTGGCCGGCAATCTTTCCGGCGGGATGAAACAGAAACTCGGCCTGGCTTGCGCGCTCATCCACACGCCGCAGGTCCTCTTCCTCGACGAGCCGACCAACGGCGTCGATCCGGTGTCGCGCCGCGATTTCTGGCGGATTCTCCATCAATTGGTGCGGCAAGGGGTGACGATCCTCGTCTCCACCGCCTACCTCGATGAGGCCGAACGCTGCAGCCGGCTCGCGCTGTTGCACGAGGGCCGCGTGCTCGCCCTCGGAACCCCGGACGAGGTGAAACGCCTCCTGCCCGGTTCGCTGCTGGAAGTGCGGGCGGCCGAGCCCCGCCGCGCCGCCGCTTTGCTGCGTGAAGGAATGGCGGAGTCCAACGTGGGGCTGTTTGGCGACCGCATCCACGTGACGGCGCCCGATGCGGCCCAGGCCGCGCGGCGTGTCGCGGACTTACTCGCCGCGGCGGGTGTCGCGCTGGAATCGGTGCGCCCCGTCGAACCCTCGCTCGAGGACGTGTTTGTCGCCGTGCTCGCCAGCCCGGGCGGTAAGTTTACCGGAACGGCGCCCTCCCGACCATGAACACGATCATGGAAACCCCGGCCCGCGCGATCGAGGTACGGGACCTGGAGATGACGTTCGGGTCGTTCCGCGCGGTGGCGGGCGTTTCCTTCGCGGTGCGGCGCGGCGAGATCTTCGGGCTGCTGGGGCCGAATGGCGCCGGCAAGTCGACGACCATCCGCATGCTGTGCGGCCTGCTGGTGCCGACCGGGGGCTCCGGGCGGGTCGCGGGACTCGACATCGTGCGTGACACCGAACGCATCCGCGCCCGCATCGGTTACATGAGTCAGCGGTTCTCGCTCTACGATGAGCTCACCGTGGAGGAGAACATCGAGTTCTTCAGCGGGATCCAGGGCCTGCCCCGCGCGCGCCGCGCGGCCCGCCGCGATTGGGTGTTGGAAATGGCCGGCCTGCAGGAACACCGCCGCACCCGCACCGCCGATCTCTCGGGCGGTTGGAAACAGCGGCTCGCGCTCGGCTGCGCGGTGCTGCACGAGCCGCCGATCCTGTTCCTCGACGAGCCCACCTCGGGTGTAGACCCCAACAGCCGCCGGCGCTTCTGGGACCTGATCTACGGATTGGCGGCGAGCGGGGTGACGGTGCTGGTGACAACCCATCACATGGAGGAGGCCGAGTACTGCGACCGTCTCGGCGTGATCTATCGCGGCGAACTCGTGGCGCTCGGCACTCCGGGGGAGCTCAAGTCGGCGCACCTGCACGAGGCCGTTTTGGAGATAGTCTGCCCGCGGCCGCAGGATGCGATCTCCGTCGTCGAGGCGCTGCCCTCCGTGCGCGAGGTCTCGCTGCACGGCGGCGGCCTGCACGCGGTGGCGCGCGACGCGGCGGCCGCGCTCCGCGAGATCCCGGCGGCGCTCGCGGCGGCCGGGATGGCCGTCAGCCGCATCGAGCGCGTGACGCCCTCCTTGGAGGACGTGTTCGTCTCGTTGATCGAGACGCATGACCGGGCGGCCGGGGCCAGCCGGGAGGTCGCCCGATGAACCCGCGTCGGCTGCTCGCGATGGCCCGCAAAGAGGCCATCCACATCCGGCGCGACCCGCGCAGCCTCGGTCTGGCCGTCGGCATCCCGATGCTGATGCTGCTGATGTTCGGCTACGCGCTGACGCTGGACGTCAACCGCGTGCCCATCGTGGTGCGCGACCAGAGCGGCACGCCGGAGAGCCGCGCGCTCGTCGCCCGTTTCACCGCCACGCGGTACTTCGATCTGCGCGGCTCGGTCGCCGACGAGGCGGCGATTGCGCACGCGCTCGACAGCCGGCGCGCAATGGTGGCGCTGGTCATCCCGCCGGACTTCGCCGAACAGCTGGGCGCGGGCCGCGAGGCGCCCGTGCAGGCGATCATCGACGGCGCCGACGCGAACACCGCCGGCATCGTGCTCGGCTACACGCAGGCGGTGGTGGCGGCGTACCACGCGCAGATCACCTTGGAGACCGCGCGGCGGTCCGGGGCGGCGGGTCCGGTTCCCTCCGTCGACTTGCGGCCGCGCGTCTGGTTCAACGCCGATCTCGAGAGCCGCAACTTCATCGTGCCCGGGATCATGGCGGTGATCATGGGCCTGATCGCGGCGCTACTCACGGCGCTGACGGTGGCGCGGGAGTGGGAGCGCGGCACCATGGAGCAATTGATCACGACCCCGGTGCGGCCGGCCGAGATCATCCTCGGCAAGCTGCTGCCCTACGCGGCCATCGGCCTCGCCAACATGATCGTCGCGGTGCTGATGACAGTGTTCCTCTTTGATGTGCCGCTGCGCGGCAGCGTCACGCTGCTGTTCTCGGCCGGCCTGGTGTTCGTCGTCGGCACGCTGGCGCAGGGATTGTTCATCAGCGCGCTCGCGCGGCAGCAACTGCTCGCCAGCCAGCTCGCGATGGTGTCGACCTTTCTCCCGGCGTTCCTGCTTTCGGGCTTCGCGTTCGCCATCGCCAACATGCCGGCGCCGGTGCGGGCGATCAGCCACCTCGTGCCGGCGCGGTATTTCGTGTCGCTCGTGAAGGGCGTCTTCCTGCGCGGCACGGGGCTGGAGACATTGGCCCGTGACGCTCTCCTGCTCGTCGTCTTCGCCGTGGCGCTCCTCGCGCTCGCCATCCGGCTCACCCGCGGACGTTACCGCTGACCATGGGCGAACGCATCCTCGCCATCCTCCGCAAGGAGTTCCGCTCCGTCCTGCGCGACCCGCGCATGCGGTTCGTGATCCTCGGCCTGCCCGTGCTGCAGACGCTGATCTTCGGGTATGCGGTCACGCTCGACGTGCGCCACGTGCGGCTCGCGGTGGTCGACCGCGATGGCACGCCGGCGAGCCGGGCGCTCGTGGCGCGCTTCACCGGCTCGGCCTGCTTCGACGCCGTCGCGCACCCGGCGGATGAAGATGCGGCGCGGGCGCTGATCGACTCCGGCGAGATCGCCGCGCTGCTGCGGATCAACGCCGGTTTCGAGGAGAGCCTGCGCGCCGGCCGC
>JAURJO010000395.1 GCA_030832235.1 Verrucomicrobiota bacterium | reverse complement strand
GCATGCGCGCGCGCACCGCGGCGGCGTCGACGGTCAGGACGCGCCGGTCCTCCATCACTACGCGGCCGTGAATAATCGTGGTGCGCACGTCGCGCGGACTGGCCGCGTAAACCAGCGCCGCGTACGGATCATGCAGCGGCACCATTGCGGTGCTGTCCGTGTCCACGAGGATGACATCGGCGAGTTTGCCCGGCTCCAGCGAGCCCAGCCGTTCCTCGAGGTGGAGCGCGCGGGCGCCGCCGCGGGTGGCCATTTCGACCACGTCGACGGCGGGCATGAGGTTGCGGTCGCGCCGGTCGAGCTTGTGGACCTTCGCGACATAACCGAGCTGGCCGATGATATCGAGGGTGTTGCCGCTCATCGGACCGTCGGTCGCGAGGCCGACGCGCACGCCGGCGGCGAGCATCTTTGGAACGGGCGCGACGCCCTTGGCGGACTTGATGTTGGCGACCATCGCGTGGGCGACGCCGGCGCCGCTCGCGCGGAGGAGCTGGATGTCGGCGTCGTCGACGAAGATGCAATGGGCGGCGACCAGGCGGCGGTTGAGGAGGCCGACGGCCTCGAGGTGCTGGACCGGCGTGCGGTTGTGGTCGCGGCGCAGGTTGGCGATCTCGTCGGTCATCTCCGCGACGTGCATCAGCACCGGGGCGTCGAGCTCCTCGGCTAGACGTGCGATCTCGCGGAGGCGGTCGGGCTCGACGGTGTACGGTGCGTGCGGTGCGAATGCCGGGGTGATCAGCGGGTCGCCCCGGTGGTCGGCGATGAAACGCCGCGCGCGGGCGATGCCGCCGTACGGTTCGGGGGCGTCGGGTGCGGGGAAGTTGACGATCGTCTGCCCGAGCACGCCGCGCATGCCGGCGAGGCGGGCGGCGCGGGCGACCTCCTCCTCGAAATAGTACATGTCGGCGAACGTCGTCACGCCGCCCTCGATCATCTCCACGATGCCGTGGAGCGCGCCCCAGTGGACAATCTCGCGGTCGACGAAGTGCTTCTCGAGCGGGAAGATGAAGCGCCGCAGGCGGTCGGGCACGTCGTCGCCAAGCCCGCGGAAGACGGTCATGGAGGCGTGCGTGTGGGTATTAACCATGCCCGGCAGCACCAGGGCTCCGCGCGCGTCGAGGGTGCGGCGGGCGTTGAAGCGCGCCGCGAGACTGGCCTCACCCACCGCGAGGATACGCTCGCCACGGATGGCGACCACGCCGTCGCGGATCACCTCGCGGCGCTCGTTCATCGTGAGCAGGTGGGCGCGCACGATGAGCAGATCGGCGGGCTCCCGTTCGGCGGCGGAGATCCCGGCGGGAAACAGGGTGGCGAGCATCAGAATGGCGGCCGGAAGAAATTTTCTCATGGGCGCGAGCAGAGAGCCACAAACAGGTCGCGGAAACGCGGAACGTCGAGCGTGAGCTGAACTTCGGCTGCGGTGCCGGAGGCGCCCAGGGAGCCTTCGGGCTGGCTCACCGTCTCGCCCCAGGCGGCGTTCGGGGTTGTCTCGACGTCGAGGTGATGGCGCTCGGTGCGGGTGACGAGGGTCGGGTCGATCCACGTGGCGGCGGCGACTTCGTCCCACATCGGACGGTCGCGCCGGCCGAAGCGGTCGAGGTACTCGGCGAGCGGCGTGCCGGCGCGGGCGATGCGCGCGAAGAGGTCGGCCGTGGCGTGCACGTTCTGGGAGATGTCGATCGGTGCGCATACGAGCTTCCGCCAGGGGGTGCGAAGGACGGCGCGGGCGGCCTCGGGATCAAAGCGCAGGTTGAACTCGCGGCGCGGGTTCTGAACAAATTCGCGCGCCGCGGTGGTGGGCGCGAAAGATCCGCCCATGAAGTGGACCTCGCGGATCAGCTCCGGCAGGCGCGGCTCGCGGGCCAGCGCGAGGGCGATGTTGGTAAACGGGGCCGCGCACCAGAGTGAGATCTCCCCTGGGTGGGCGCGGGCGAGGCGCGCGATCAGGTCGGGCGCGGCCTCGTCCACGGGTCGCGTAAGCGGATTTCCTTCCGGCAGGTCACGCACCTCGCGTGGGTCGGCCCAGCGTCCAGGGCGGGCGAGGTCCCACGCTCCATTGTAAATCAGTTTGCCGTGGACGGCTTCCCACGCGGCGACCGTCGCGGGGGTTGCGGCGAGCGGCATTTCGGCGCCGGCGGCCACGGGAATTGCCGTGCGCCCTACAATCTCCAGCAGTCGCAGCGCGTGGCGTACCTGCTGGTCACGCCAGTGGTCGCCGGTCGGCACGGTGATCGCCAACACCTCGACGTCGGGTGCGTTCAGAAGCAGCGCGATCGCCTGCAGGTTGGTGCCGGCGGGTCCGAGGGTGTCCTGGTCGATGATGACCTTGCGGCGCATGGGGCGCGCATGGCCGCAAAAAGCACGGCCTGCGCAAAGAAAGAAATTGGCCCGGCGCCGCGCCCGCGGAGAGTGGGGGAGTGGATTACCTGGCGCTGATCGACCGCTCCAAGCTGCACTACAAGCGCAGCGACGTGACGCCCATCTTCGCGGATCCCGCGGCGTTCGCCGCGCTGGTCGGCGACCTGGTGGCGCCGTTTCGCGATTCCGGCGTGCAGCGGGTGGTCGGGACCGACGCGCTGGGCTTTATTGTCGGCACGGCGGCAGCGCTGCGGCTCGGGGTTGGGTTCGTGCCGGTGCGCAAGGGCGGCAAACTACCCGTCAAAAAGGAAACTGCCGCCTTCCGCGATTATTCCGGGGAGGACAAGTGCCTTGAGCTGCGCGCGGATCCGTGGCCGGCTGGCACGCGGGTTTTGCTGGTCGACGAATGGATCGAAACGGGCACCCAGGCACGCGCTGCCGCGGAACTGGTCGAGCGCGCCGGCGGCGTCATCGTGGGCATCGCGGCGATCGCGTTCCGGCGCAACGAGCGCACGGCCCCGCTTTGGGAGCGTTATCGCTGCCACGGGCTCTGGCCCGAGCAGCCGTAAGGCACCGTTCCTTCGGCGGATTCCGAAAAAACCGTTGACTCTCCTCGGGGCGTCTGGGTTCTTGGCCGGCTTTCGTACTTAAGACCGACCATGGCCAACACTAAATCCGCCATCAAAGCCGCCCGCAAGGCCCGTCGCCTCACCGACCGGAACCGGGGCGTGAAAACCCGCCTCAAGACCCTGCGCAAGCGCTTGGATGAGCTGCTGGCCAAGAAGGACGGCGCCGGTGCCAAGACCGCCGCCGCGGCTTACTCCTCGGCGATGGACCGCGCCGTGAAGTCAGGCGTGGTTCATCGCAACGCCGCCTCCCGAGGCAAGGCCCACGCCGCCAAGGCGTTCGCCCTCTGATCCGGCTCCGGCGAAATCCACTTTAAACCGCTGATCGCGCTCCGCACGGTGCCGCGGTCGGAACCAAGAACACCATGGGCAACCTGAAAAAGAAACGCCGGCTGAAGATGAACAAGCACAAGCGCCGCAAGCGCTTGAAGGCCAACCGGCACAAGAAGCGCACCTGGCAGAAGTAAGCCGGCTTCCGGCTGCGCCCCGCGCCCTCCAAACCCGCCTCCCGGCGGGTTTTTTTTCGTCCGTAAATTCCTCTTAAGGAAGCCGCGGTCTCGAGCGACTTTGTGAGGGAAAGCCCTAGGGATTTGAACTTGTAAGCGCCGGCTCGCTCTAAAATCTTCGCTCAGACCGTCTATGGGTAGGGTCTGCACCTCTTGGCCCCTGGTTCCCGCGACGCTTTTTTACCCGACCTTCGTCTCATCCCCCACGCATGTTTCTTAACCGGAAGACCAAGGGATATTTCGTCAGCGCGAACGATCACGTGATGCAGGTCGCCCGGACCTCATCGCCGGGGATACCATTCACGGTGGAGGATCTGCAGGAGTTCCCGGCCGGCGATGACGCCGCGCGGGAAGCTG